>JAZPXM010000214.1:0-9366 GCA_045543675.1 Acutalibacteraceae bacterium | reverse complement strand
CAGCCAGGGTGATAACTCTGCAAGGAAGTATCTCGGTAGCGTTCACGGAAGCCTGAACAGCATGCCGATGGCGGTTGACCGTTTCTACGTCGGTGACACCGAAAAAATGGCACCTGCCAACAGCAATGTGTTCAAGAATTTAGCGGAATCCGTTAAATCGTTTGTATGGTCTTTCTCCGCTGATGCGGCAGAAGGCAGCTACACGGCAACCGGCGCGGAAAAGAGCACCGAACTTACCGTGTGGATCAACCGTTCGGTTCCGTACGTGCAGGTGTTACAGCAGATCGTTGACTCTGACTACAACTCTGTAAACGGCACCAGCATTCAGTTGTCTATTATGCCCAGTGAACAAAAACTGGTGCTTGCTAACGCCACGAAAACCAACCCCGACGTTGTTCTCAGCGCAGGTATCGGTACGCCGTTTAACTTTGCGGTGCGTGGTGCGGCGAAGAACTTGCTCGATTACCCCGATTTTATGGAATTCTACAACGAGCATTACAATTTACAGGCATTAGTGCCTTGTACTTTCAACGGCGGTGTATACGGCGCCGCAGAAACGCAGGATTTCTACGTGTTGTTCTATCGTAAGGACATTCTGGATTCGTTGGGACTTTCGGTTCCGCAGACGTGGGATGACGTGAAATATATGATGCCCACCTTACTGCGGTACAATATGAACTTCTACATTCCGCTGTCTGTTAATGCGGCATATAAAGGCTTTGCGCTGACCAATCCTTTCATCACCCAGAATAACGCTAGTTTCGTGACCGATGACGGTTCGGCAGCAGCGTTTGATACCGACGAGTATTTGGACGCGATGACCGAAATGACCGAGTTGTATGAAATCTACGGTATGAACAGTGCCGTTCCCAGTTTCTACAACAGTTTCCGCTACGGCGAAATTCCGCTTGGTGTGGCTACTTTCGGTACCTATATTCAGTTGCAGATGGCGGCGCCTGAATTGGCGGGTAAATGGGCTATCGCTTTGGCACCCGGTACCAAGCAGGAAGACGGCTCTATCTACCGTTATCAGCCTGCGGCGGGTTCTGCGTGTATGGTGTTTAATAACACTACTCGCCCCGACGAAGCATGGCAGTTCTTAAAATGGTGGCTGGGCACCGATACACAGGTGAAATATTCCTATATGATGCAGAGCACCTACGGTACAGAATACCGTTGGAACACCGGTAACCTTACCGCATTCTCGCAGTTGTCTTACAGCGAGGAAGATAAGGCGATCATTATGGAACAGTGGGAGCACCAGAAAGAAATCACCTATCATCCTGCTAACTATATGATCGAACGTCAGACCAGTGACGTTTGGAACAGCGTGGTCGTTGACCACGAAAATCTGGTTGAAAAAATCGACCGTGCCACCCTTATCACCAACCGTGAACTTATCCGCAAATTGGAAGAGTTCGGTTTCTGTGATGAGGACGGCAATATGCTGAAGATCTACTCTATGAAAGGGTATGACGATCTGATGAAAGCGTTAGAGAATTCCAAGAAGGAGGGGGCTAATCCGTGAAAAAGGCAAAAGTAGCGCGCCTTGGCGGCAATAACATTCTCACCCGCCATTCGACCCCGTTCCTTCTTGCTCCGTACGCAATTTTGTTTATCCTGTTCATCATTATCCCTGTTGTGGCGGCTATCGTGTTGTCCTTTACATACTACAACACCATTCAGGCGCCCCGCTTCATCGGTATTGAGAACTATATTAACCTGTTCACCAACGACGAAGTGTTTATGCAGTATGTTCTGCCGAACACCCTCACCTACGCGGTTTGGGTAGGTTTGGGCGGTTACGTGATGGCATTTCTGCTCGCGTGGTCGCTGTCCCAGATCACCCACCTGCCCCGTACTATTTTGGCGGTTATCATTTATTCGCCGTCTATGACCGGTGGCGTGTTGCTTTCTACCGTGTGGCGTGTTATCTTCGCGGGTGATAAATCCGGTTACTTAAACTACGTGTTACTGCGCTTCAATCTGATTGAAGAACCCATTGTGTGGTTGTCTTCCGCAGACCACCTGCTTTGGATTATGATCGTGGTAGCCCTGTGGAGTAGTATGGGTATCGGCTTCTTGTCGATGCTTTCGGGTATTATGAACGTCAATGAAGAACTGTATGAAGCGGCATACATTGACGGTATCAAAAACCGTTTTCAGGAAATCATTTACGTGACCATTCCTTCCGCCAAACCGCAGATGTTGTTCGGCGCTGTTATGGCTATCGTAAACACGTTCCAGAGCGCCGGTGTGGGTGTTGCGCTTTCGGGTGCGAACCCCACCCCCGGTTATGCCGGTCAGTTGATCGTTACACACATTGACGACTACGGCTTCTTACGTTACGAAATGGGTTATGCGGCGGCAGTTTCCGTCGTGTTGCTTGTGGGCATCTACCTGCTGACGCAGGCGTGTAACAAGGTGCTCGGCAGTAAAGACGAATAAGGGAGGGATTGATGATGAAAAAAGAAAAACCCGTAAAGAAAAAGCATTATCGCTTAAAACGGAACGGCATCAATCCGCAGCACTTTACCGCAGGACAGTTAAAGTTCTACGCGTTCCTTATTCCGCTGTGTATTTTCATGGGTATGCCTATCGTGTTCATCTTTATGAACGCGTTCAAACCCCTGGATGAATTGTTTGCTTATCCGCCGCGCTTTTACGTGCGCAACCCTACTTGGGATAACTTCAGCGCCTTGTTTGCGATTTCGTCCACCAGTAACATCCCGGCAACGCGTTATTTGTTCAACAGTATCATTTCTTCCGTGGCTACCGTGCTTTGCACCTTGGTAATTTCCACCAGCGCGGGTTATGTGCTGTCCAAAAAACGTTTCCGTCTGCGTCCGGCGCTGATGGAGATCAATAACCTTGCACTTATGTTCTGTTCGGTGGCGGTGGCCATTCCGCGTTACTTCGTTATCGCGAATATCGGTCTTTTAGACTCCTTCTGGGCGAACATTATCCCGCTTTTGGCAACGCCTACAGGCGTGTTCCTTGTCAAGCAGTTTATCGACGGCTTGCCGGACGCGCTTATCGAAGCGGCAATCATTGACGGTGCGAATGACTATCAGATCTTGTTGAAAATCATTATGCCGCTTGTCAAACCCGCCTTGTCAACGCTGACCATTATGACATTCCAGGCAGCGTGGGGCGCTACCGAGGCATCTACAAACTTTATCAACAACGAAAGCTTGAAAACCTTTGCTTTCTACCTCTCCACCTTAAGTGCGAGCGGCACGGTTTCCGGTCAGGGCGTTTCTGCCGCGGCAACCTTGATTATGTTTGTGCCGAACTTGGTCATATTCATCTTTATGCAGTCCAAGGTTATGAGTACCATGGCGCATTCCGGTATTAAGTAAAGGAGGTTTTGTGACGTGCGAAAGAAAATAGCGGTTTTATTGGCTGTTTGCCTGCTGCTCGTTTTCGGTGCAACGACGGTGTCGGCAAGTGAAAACACGACGTACACCTACACCATTTCCGTTAACGACGGCTGGATACGTACACAAGACGCCTATATGCCGGGTAACATTTATATGCGTAACCTTGGCATGGTCACGCCGCAGGATTTATTTATCGTAGGTAAAACGCTGTACGTTGCCGATACCGGTAACGGCCGCGTGGTCGTTTACAATATGGAAACCGAGGAAAACTGGGAATTCGGTAAAGGTATCCTTACCAGCCCCCGCGGTTTGTATGTTACCGACAACGGCGATATCTATGTTGCGGACGAAGCGGGCTTTGTGTATATTTTTGATAAAAGTGCCAACTTGAAAAAGACCATTGGTCGTCCGGACAGTTATCTTTACAGTGAATTGTCCGAGTTTAAGCCCAAAAACATTGTGGTAACCAGCGAAGGCAACATCTTTGTTTGTAGCGAAGGTTCCGCTGAAGGCCTTATGCAGTTTGATGCGAAAGGCGAATTTCAAGGATATTTTGCGGCGAACCGCAAATATCTCTCCTTTGTGGAAACGCTCGAAGATATGATCCTCAGCGAAGAATTGAAACAGGAACTCGTATCCCGTCGTCCCCGTTCCATCTTCAACCTGGATATCAACGAACGTGACCTTGTGTATACCATCACCCAGACCGACGAATTTGGCTACTCTTGGAAAGCGGCTGCTTCCAAGCAGGAAAACTGCTTGAAACAGCACAACTTGGCGGGTGTCAACATTCTGTCCCGTGATAAGTTTATGATGGACGAATGGAACTTCGTTGACGTAGCGTCCGGCCTTTACGGTAATGCGTATGCACTGACCTACACCGGTCTTATTTACGAGTACGACAGCAACGGCGACCTTGTGTTCTCGTTCGGCGGTCGTGCAGTGTCCAGTGAACGAAACGGTATCTTTACCTACGCTATCGCGATTGAGGTAGACGATGACGGTTTTGTATATGTTCTGGACAGAGAAAAGGCGTTTGTGCAGGTATTCTATCCCACCGATTTTGCGGTGGCTACCCACCAGGCTATCTATGACCTGGAAAACGGTAACTATGAAGATAGTGAACAGACCTGGAGTGCGGTGCTGAAACTTAACGGTATGTCCCGTATCGCACATATGGGTTACGGTAAAACTCTCTTCCACCAGCAGCGTTTTGAGGAAGCGTTGGAAGAATTCCGTTTCGCAAGAAACCGTGAATATTATTCCGATACTTTCTGGGAACTGCGTGATAAGTGGATGAGCGAAAATATGGTATATTTCCTTATCGTGATCTTCTTGGCAGTTATCTACTTCATTGTGTCTTCGATCATCAAGAGAAACCGTCCCGTAACGGTGCCGAAAGTGAAAGAGATCCCGAAAACAAAAGGCAAACGTTTATGGCACGATATTACCTATTTCCGGTATATGCTTCGTCACCCGATCGACGGTTATTACTACTTAAAACGCGGACACGCAGGTTCTAAGACCTCCGCACTGTTGTTGTATGTTGTTCTCTTTGTGGTGTACCTGGCAGACACCTTGTTCCGCGGCTTTATCTTCGGGTTCGCCGCTATTGAGGAAACGCCTATGGCGTTTATGGGCATCGCATTTATTGTGATATGTTTCCTGTTTGTCATTGGTAACTATATGGTTGCCTCTATCAACGAGGGCGAGGGTTCTCTCAAAAACCTGTTTATTATGCTCCCGTATGCATTGTCGCCGTATATGGTGATAACCCCCTTTGTTGTGGCGTCTACCTATGTACTGACCCAGAATGAAGGTTTCTTGGTAACGCTTGGCTGGACCGTTGCAGTTGTATGGTCTGCCGCGCTGATTTTCATCGGTCTTACCGAAACGCACAACTACTCCTTCGGTGATACCATTAAGAACGTATTGCTCACGCTGTTCTTTATGGTTATCGCCATCATCGCCGTAACAGTGTTGTATTTGCTGTGGGTGCAGGTGTTTACGTTTGTGCAGGATGTCTTTATGGAGGTGGCGTATCGTGTGCAGAACATCTAATGTAAAACGCGCATTGTTAGTTGTCCTGTCGCTCGTGCTGGTAATTGGTTTACTGGCAGGTGTGGCGGTTAGTGCAAAGCGTGAAAAGAAAACTTTCGTACTGCCGGATACCTCTTCCGCAGAAACCAGCACCAACCGTTATACGCAGGTAAATACCGCGGCGAAACTCGCAGGCTGTTTGCTGGATACCGAGGGTTTTGAAAAAGTTATTGAAAACGACAACTTAGAACTGTGGTTCCGCGAGGAAATCGACTCTATCCGCATCGTGGATAAAAAGAGCGGTTATGTGTGGGGTGAACTGAAGGGCGATACTGTCGAAAATCTGAACGATTACTGGGCAGTTATGGCGAACTCCATTCTCACGCTGGAATACTATGATAAGAACAATACCGCTTATCAAATCAGTTTGTCTGACGAAAACTTTTCCTGTGACTATACCTTCGATGACGAAAACGACGTATTGAGTTGTACTGCTTATGCGGGAAATATCGGCGTGGAGATCTCCTTTGCGATCGCCTTGTTCGATGACCACTTTGATGCGTATGTTTTAGAAGACTCGGTTTACGAAGATATATCCGATTTTAAACTTTCGAAACTGTATTTGTTGCCTTTCTTTGGTTGTACCGAACAGAAAGCAATGGACGGTTACATCTTTGTTCCCGACGGTTCCGGCGCGTTGATGCGTTTTGACGGTAACACGCTGTATGCCAGCAGATATTCTGCCAAGGTTTACGGCCCGGATGCGGCTATTGATACCTTGAATGAAGTTAACGACCTGCTTGCCAAACGCACGGACGACTATCTCGTAGACGTATTCCGTGCCAACATACCGGTATACGGCATCGTGCACGGTGCGGAACAGTATGGGGCAATGACCGTTATTGAAGGCGGCATCGAGTATGCGACCATACAAGCATCTTTAGCGGCTACTAACGTACCGTATAACTATGTTACAACCGTTTTTGAGTATCGTCAGTTATATTCTCAGCCCGTTTCCAAATCCAATTCCATTATTCGTCCGCAGGCGAATATCAACGATTTTAATCCGCGCATTTCTATTTACCTGTTGTCAGGTGAAGAAGCCGGCTATAGCGGTATGGCTGTAAAATACCGCGGTATGTTGGAAGAAAAGGGCACGTTAGACAAAGTGGCGGCGACCTATGACAAACAGATTCCGTTGCGCTTAGAGGTGCTCGGCTCTGATGTTAAAGAAGGCTTCATCTTCAACAGTGTACAGACATTCACCAATACTGATGAAGCACTTGATATGCAAAAAGCCTTAAAGGATATGGGCATTGACAACGTCACAATGGTGTTGCAAGGCTGGCAGAAAGGCGGCGTTAACGGCTCTAAGTTTGAGTCTTTTAAAACGCAGTCCACGGTTGGTTCTATGGCCGATCTGGAAGCGCTTCGTGATAGTGTTGCGGCGGCAGGTGGCAAATTCTTCCTGCAAAACAAGATCACCACTTTCAACGAAGATCAGGGTAGAGTTTCTTATCTCGGTAACCAGGGTATTTCCAAGAAGATGGTATATTATCTTCGCGATAATCCGACGGTTATGTATCCTGAAACGTATATCACAGCGCCCGACGTGGCATTGTCTAAATTGCAAGGTTCTTTGACCGCATTAAAAGGCTTTAACCTGAATATGCCGCGTTTTGGTTCTGAATTGTATGCGCAGTTTGAGCAGAATACAACCGTCCAGCGTGAGAAAACGCGTAGTATGTATCAGAAAGCTGCGAAGAAGGTTGTCGAGAGCGATGTTTCGATGGCACTGAATGCTCCCAACCAGTATATGTGGAAATACTGTGATGACATTTTCGATATTCCGATGATGAACAGCCAGTATTTGTTTGAAAGCGATTCGGTACCGTTCTTGCAGATCCTTTTGAAAGGGCATGTCAGTTACTATGCACCTTACGCAAACCAAGGTTTCTATACCACGGCTTGCACTTTGAAATCCATCGAATACGGCGCATATCCGTCCTTCCTTGTTATGGCGGCGGATAACGGCAAACTGAATAAAACGCCGATGGTGGACTACTTCTCCCTGAATTTTGAAGACTGGAAAGGCACCATTAACACGGTGTATCCGAAGGTCAACGAAGCGTTGATGCAGGTAGAAGGCGCTAAGATCACAGAACATAAAGTTCTGGAAAGAGGTCTTGTACGCGTTACATACGATAACGGCGCATCGATTTATATCAACTATAACAACAAGGAAATGGTTGTGGATGGTGTAAAAGTGCCGGGACTGAACTTTGTTGTAGCAGAAAGGGGTTAAGGCTATGAGTAAAAAGAAAAACATGCAAACCGGCCTGACCATCCAACAAAGGAACGCGCTCAAAGGCTATGCATTTATTTCTCCGTGGATTATTGGTTTTTTTGTGTTCATTGCATATCCGCTGATCTATTCGATCATTTTGAGTTTGAACCAGATCAAACTCCGTCCGACCGGCACAGAATATACTTTCAAAGGTTTATTCTTCTATGACTATGCATTGAATCAGGTAACCAATTTCCGTACGGCGCTTACTGCACAGGTAACGCAGATCTGCTATATGACACCGATCATCTTGGTGTTCTCGCTGATCATTGCGTTGTTACTGAACGGTAAATTTAAGATGCGCGCATTTTTCCGCGGTGCATTCTTTATGCCGGTTATCATTATGAGTGGTCCTGCCATCAGCCAGTTGCTCACCAAATATACGGTGGACTTTTCCGATGCATCTCCGCTTATTTTCGAATTCTTGGCTAACCTGCCACCTGTGCTGGCATCGCCGGCAGAATTTGTTCTCAACAACTTGGTGTTGATCTTGTGGTTCTGTGGCGTGCAGATTCTGATTTTCCTTGCCGGTGTACAGAAAATCGGTACCGACCTTTACGAAGCGGCATCTATTGACGGGGCAGGCGCGTGGGAAAAGTTCTGGAAAATCACTTTGCCGCACCTGTCTCCGCTGATTCTTATCAGCGGCGTGTACACCGTTGTGGATATTGCCAACTATTCCAAGGGTGCTGTCAACACGCTTATCAACAACAACATTTTCCATTCGAAGTATCTGTATAGCTATTCTTCGGCTATGGCGTGGATGTACTTCCTTGTGGTTGCGGCGTTGTTGCTGTTGTTGCTGCTTATCTTTAAATTCTTTGGAAGGAAGGCGAAAACTTGATGAAAAAGAAATACGATGTCAACAAAGTCAAGCAGTTCTTCCTCGGAAACAAGGAAAAAAGCGGCTTTATCAAAATGTTTACCACCTATCTGGTACTGATTGGTCTGGCGTTCGTGTATCTGTATCCTATCTTGTATATGATTGTGAACAGTTTCTTCTCGTCTGCCGACCTGATTGACCCCTCGGTTACGTGGATCCCTACCAAACTGTATCTTGGCAACTTTGTACAGGCATATGAAACGCTTGTATTTTTGGAGAGCTTTGGCACCTCCGTCTTTATGGCGCTGATACCGACGTTGTTCCAGTTGGTTGCTACTTCCCTTGTTGGTTTCGGTCTTGCCCGTTTTGAGTTCCCGCTCAAAAAATTATGGCTCGTCTTGATCGTTGCTGCATTTATGATTCCGACGATGGTTATGACCATTCCGCGTTATACCATGTACTATACATATAAAATGTTGGAAACCGTGTGGCCGTTCTTCGTGCCTGCGGCATTTGGTCAGGGTATCAGAAGCACTATCTTTATTTTGATTTTCTATTCGTTCTTTACCAGTTATCCCGTTTCGTTTGACGAAGCGGCGGAACTTGATGGTGCAGGCAAATTCAAGATCTATTATAAGATCGCGTTACCTGCCGCCAGCGGCGCTATCATCTTGTGCGTGCTGTTCAGTTTTGTATGGTACTGGAATGAAACCACCGACTTCTCTCTGTCCTCTCCCTTCTTCACTTCGTAGCCAATACGTTTGCTGGAGTTC
>JAZPXM010000213.1:0-1808 GCA_045543675.1 Acutalibacteraceae bacterium | reverse complement strand
CGATCTCGTCGGCAAATACGAAAAGTTCTTGACTTGCTTCGAGTTTGCCTAACGCTTCAATAGGTGTCATTTGTCCACCTTCTTTACAAGTTCCCATTTGATAACATAGCCTAAAGCGTCCGCGATCAATACCGCCGTTCTAAATGTGCTGTTATATTCGGGTACATGCTCAAAGCTGTACACCGTGTTTTCACATAGTCCCGCTTTGTTCGCGATTTGCCCCCGGCTTTTGTTTTGCCGTTTCCGTTCCTTTTCAAGAACTTTCCTTAATTCGTATTCCGTCATAGTTAAAACCTTGTCGGGCGCTCAATGAAATAAAGCATACAATCCGCGTCTAAATGAAGGTTTGAATATTCCCCGTAAAAGTCTTTCAAAACGTCTTCTTTTCCTTTTACCGTGAAAAAGACCGCGTTTGTTTTTGACATCGCCCCGACCTTATAGCCTGGGTTTCTGATTGCGTCGCTTGCATTAATCTGTTTCTCTTTTGCGAAATAAATACGTTTCTCCGTAGAGTTATTAACAACAAGCGGTACAACCTTTTCACCTTCGTACAGTTCCCGCGCCTTCCCGCGAAAATAGAATGATACCGTCGTTCCGTCTTTCCGGGGCGAAATTTTAACGTCGTAACCCCCGGAGTAAGCGGGGCGCTGTCGTCTGACGATCTCGCCTTCTTTAAAAATCTTGTCTAACGTCATTTGGTTTTACCTTCTTTCTTTGTTATTGGTATTTTTCCGGGTGCCATCGCTTATCAGCTTTTTTGCTTTGGCTTTCGCACATCTTGTTATAATTTGCTTCGTTTTCTATCAGCTTTTCAAAAATCACATTGAAAAGACTTTGTTCTAACGGGTCGTCTAGCGGTTCAACTTCGTCCGTTAAGAAGTAGCGCCCTAATGCTTTGAATATTCGCCCCGCCTGGTCGTCGGGCGCGTCAACTAAGATTTTCACAAATTCTTCGTATATCAACATTCCCGGCGGGCGTTTCTTCGCGATCTTCTCCACCTTCTCCCTGTTAAAACTGTTTTAACCGTTAGTCAAAAAAATATACGCCCACGTCCGCAAGGTCGATTTCAAGAAGTTTCGCCCATTCGACAATATCTTCTTGACTAAACCCGGAAACGCCGTTAAGTTTCTTTGATACCTGGGTAAGAGAAATATTAAGACGTTCCGTAAATGCGGAAATAGAACCGTATTTTTCTACTATCCGTCCGCGAAGTTTTGCGTATTTCTGCGGCATTTGTTCGCCCCCTTCCTTAATTCTTTGTGTATAGTTTAAACTGTTTTAACCTGTTTGTCAATACGCCCGTTTAAACTTTTTTAACTTTCTTTCAAGAAACCATGTTATAATAAGTTTGCACACAAACGGTACTAAAAACAGAAAGAAGGGTTAAAATGAACGAATATGCGCTTAAATCTCAAGAAAGAATAAGGGAACTAATACAAACCCGTTGCGGCGGAAGTCAACAAGTGTTCGCCGATCGTGTCGGCATAAACAAAGCATCTGTTTCGCAATACGTGAACGGACGGAACGCGCCGACAAATATAACGGCTACCAAAATAGGGTTAGCGTTTGATATTTCCCCGGCGTGGATTATGGGCTTTGACGTTCCAGTAGACAAAATAAGCGAGATTTCCGCAAAACTGGAAAAGCTAACACAAAGTCAATTAGATGTTATAAATCAAATGATAGACGCGTTCCTAAGTTAGATAATAACTATAAGTAGTTATCTAACCTATTGTTAGCCTATATAAGTTACTGCTACTGTTATAGTTACTGTTACTGTTAGCATGCCACGGCATGCCACGGCATA
>JAZPXM010000212.1:0-3422 GCA_045543675.1 Acutalibacteraceae bacterium | reverse complement strand
TCCACGCTGTACTTTTTCCCGTTGATTTCGATATAGTCAAAAGCCGCCGTGTAATGGTTCTGAATTTGTACCGTGTATGACCCTTGCCGGATTTCTCCGTAAACAAGGCGGAGCGTTTCCGTGTTTGTGTCCATAATGGACGCATTGACCGGGATTTTTTCGGGCGTACCGTCCGTGTAGTCTCCCGTCGTCGCGTCGTATGTCTTGCCGTCCACGGTCACAAAGTAAATCAGTTTGTCATATCTCATAAGAACCGAACACGCCCTTTAGTAGACCCTTCAAGGTCTTCAAGGTATTTGTTGATCTCGTCCATATAGTCCGCGAAATCGTCTACGCCGCCCCAATTAAGGCTTTCGCCTTCTACATTGTGACTTGTAGCCCCTTCACTTCCTATACGGTTAAAGCGTCTAATAGAAACCTCTGTAACGATATATTCCAGTTCATCGGGAATAGTAAGACCGCCTAACAAGATCGTTAGACGGTCGCGTGTCATAGCTTCAATTACTGCGAGTTGTTCGGCCTGTGTTCCGTTGATAAGCTTTTCAATATCGGTCATTTGTTAGCCCCCTTTATTTAGCGGGCTTCTCTTTAACCTCTTTGATAAGCGGAACGCCCGCCGCGTTCTTCTCGCTTGCCAGTTCTGCAAGTCTTGTTTTCGTCGGCTTTACACCTTTGCGCGGGTAATTGTCGCCCACGTTGTAAAGGTGGTTGCCGTCTTTCAAGTCGTAAAACGTAAAAATTACCTTATACATAATCAAGCGGAAGTTTCGCCGATCGTGCCGACAAACACGCCGGAAAGGTCTTCCGCATAGAAAGCAACGCCAGTAACAAGAATGGTCTGAAGACCCGCGTTTTCGTCCTTCGGGGCGTGTTTAATGCAAACAAGGCCCGTTTCGTCGGAAGTGTAGCCCATAGCCGCGCCGACATCGCCCGAAGCCGGGACATATGCGCAATTAAGGTTTTCGGCGGCGGTTGCGTAGAACGTGCCAGAAGCAACATTCGCGGTAAGGATAGCAGTACCAAGACCGAGGAAGTTCTCGACGTAGGTCATGCCAAAGGCTTCCTGGGTAGTGATAGAAGCCGCGCCAAGATAACCCGCAACGTCAACCGGGTTCACAAAGAAAACCGGGCGAACGTCATAATCTTCGAATTTAGCCTGGAGAGCACCCCAAGCGTTAGCAAGTGCCGCCTGGAAAGTAGCACCCGAAGCGGTGCCGGTACCGTTAGCAAGGGCAGTAAACAGGTCTGCTTTAACGGTTTTCTGTACCTGTTTGATGATTTCCGCGTCGGTGTCATTGACAGCCGCGTCAAGTCCGCTCTGCTGAATAGCTTCGATAGATACCATTTTACGGTATTTTTTCAGATTAAGGGTAATAGTCTGGGCGACGGAGCGGGTAACATTAGTAAGCGCGATTTCCTGACATTCGTCGACCTGATTAGCAAGGGAAACGATAGCAGTATTATAGATTTTAAGGGAAGACCCTTCCGGGACGGCTCTCATGCCAGTAATCCCGAGAATTTCTCTAAACTTATTAAGGTTGTAAGCAAGTCTGTTTGCAACGTCAATGGAAATTGCGGGTGCAATATCAGCTTTAGCGATAGAATTAGAAAGTTTAGCCATAGTGTTTTTACTCCTTTATTCAAAAAGTTCTAAATTGTCGGCGATTAGCCGCTGTCTTTCTTCGCGGTTTTCGACCGCGAGAATGTCCTCTTTTGTGAGCGTCTTTGAACTTCCGCCCACCTTCGGCGGCTCCCCGCCGAGTTTAGCTTTAATAGCTTTATCAAGTTCGGATTTGAAAGTAGCCGCAAAATCCTCCACGGCCTTTTTGGTGCTGTCCGCGTCGTCGGTAACAAGTACGTTTAAGATACCGTCGGAAACGCTTATAGACGCGTCTGAAAGCATTTTGCGGGCGGTTGTGCGCATTTCGTTTCGCGCCTTCTCCGCTCTCAACGCTTCTACTTCGTCAAGGGCTTTTTTCAGTTCGGCGGCGGTGCGTTCCTGTTCGGTCATTTTCGCAAGCCGCGCCGCTTCGTCCGCTTCCGCTTTTGCGCGTTCGCGTTCCTTTGCGATCTTCTTTGAGACGATTTTGTCTACGTCTTCGTCCGTGTACTTGTACTGTTTCGTTTCTTCCGCTTTTGCGGTTTCTTCCGCCGCGGTGTTTTCTGTGGTCTGTTCGACCGTGGTAATTTCTTCGCTCATTGTTCAATATCCTTTCCATGTGTTTTTAGTCTCAATGCTTGACTTTTTTCCGTGTGCTTTTAATGTCGTCCCCGCCTGGACATATTAAAAAAGACCCGCTCCCGCAAGTCTTAATCAATACAAATCTTCGTTGTAAAATTCTTCGGTCGTTCCGCCTTGTTCAAGGAAATTCAGCCATTGTTCATAGTTCGGGTTGCTTGCCGCCGCCGTTCCGCAATGGCAAAACGGGTGCATAGGCGGGGCGTTCTCTCCGGGCTTCATTTCGGAAACTAAGTACTTTTGACCGTCTAACGGGGCGCAATACTCCGAACAAGGGTCTGCGCCTAACGCCATATATTCATACCATTCAACGCCCGCGGCGGCCAATGCTATTTTTTGCGCTTCCGTTCTAACCCGTGCCGTTTCCGTTACGATAAGGCGGCGTGCGTTAAACTCGCTTGCCCCTGTAGCTTTCCGAAGGTCTGATATTAGTTTCCCCGAACCTTCGCCGTTGACTAAAGCCCGCGCTAACAGTCCGTCAAGCGTTGCTTTTAGTTCGGCTTGATGCGTCCATAACAACGTGCTAAACGTCGAATATTCTTCGCCGTCTACTATAAACGAATTGACTTTGAACGACGCGTCCGGCAACGCCTTCGCGTTTTGCGGGTTCTTATTGATTGTTTCGCCTAAAATACCCGCTTGTCGTTTAAGTTCGTCGTATGCTTCCGCGCTTAGTTCTTCAAGCCCGTACGCTTCCATTTCGGAGAAGCCTTTAACCATTTCAAGCCCTATATCCGCCTTTAGCATTTCCAACCTGTTTACTTTCATAGTAAGGTTGTATATTTCCATTTCGGCGTTCGCTTGCTCTGACAAATAAGTACGCTTTGCCCGCTCCCTTGCTTTCGCAAGTCCGGCCTTGTCGCCTTTGTATTTTTCAAAGTCTTTTTGCGCGGCGTCAACGTATCTTTTTGCTTTGGCGCTGTATTCGTCAATATCGACCTTTGACACTTTCTTTTTAGCGTCCGCAAAAGAAAGCCCGTTCTTGTCCGCGTACTTCTGATAGAAAGCGTTAATATTCTTTTCTATCTCCGCGGTCATGTTCTGATATATGCCCTTTATCTCTAAGGAACGGTCAAAGTCTCTTTCTAGTGCTTTCTTTCTCGCGGCTTCTTCCCGCGCTTGCCAGTATCGGCGGCTTTCAAGTGCCATTGTTTACTCCGAACACTTCCCGCAAGGCTTGACT
>JAZPXM010000211.1:0-3782 GCA_045543675.1 Acutalibacteraceae bacterium | reverse complement strand
TAACGTACAGGGTCCACCCGTTCCCATTCCGAACACGGTAGTTAAGCTGTGCAGTGCCGAAGATACTTGCTTGGAGACGAGCCGGGAAAATAGGTCGACGGGAAAATTCCTCCTTAGGTCAGTCGGTAGAGCACTCGGCTGTTAACCGAGTTGTCGTTGGTTCGAGCCCAACAGGGGGAGCCAGAAAAAGAAAGACACGCAAGAGCGTGTCTTTTCTTTTTCAACTAAGTGTGCCTTACGGCACGTGAAGCACACCTTCGGTGTGTGAAGTTTGCTTCGCAGCGGAGACAGGGGACGGTTCTCCTGTGTTGACAAAACCTAACAATTGGGCGGTTGGTTTTTACCAACCGCCCTTTTCATATTTTCAAAAAAGGATTTTAACTCTGACATTAGTTGTCAGGGTTATTTTTTATACTTAGGGTGCAGCTGTGAAAGATTGGGACGCCAATCGAAGAAAAAAATTAAAATGAAAGGAGTCCAAAAGAATGGACAAAATTAAAAATGGTGCAGAGCAAGAATTGTATCTTGCACCGGAAACGGAAAAAATTGAAAATGCAGATGGGATTGCTAAAATTTCTTTGGATGTGGAAAAGTATCCATTTATTGTCAGGTATGACGCTGACGAAAAAGACAATATCATAACCGAACTCGAAAAATCAGGCTGTCATGAAATAAAGCAATTGGATTTTGCAGACTGTGTAAGGGTGTTTTTTACCAATCAAATTTTGTTAAGCGTCCTGCGGTACGCATTTCGGGATATCCCCATTGACGTAACACTTCGTATGCGCCAACCGCCACGGCGTTGGAAAGATTCAGTGAACGGGCGCTGTCGTCATCGATCATTGGCAAGCGTACGCAACTGTCGGGGTGTTTCAATAACAGCTCTTCGGGCAGTCCTGCGGTTTCTTTGCCAAATACCAAATAGGCACCGTCGGGATATTCCACGGAAGAATGTATGTGTTTGGCTTTTGTGGTAAAAAAGAAAAACGGTCCGCTGTTTTTCTCGAAGAAATCGTCCAAGTTTTTATAATAGGTAATATCCAGCAGGTGCCAATAATCCAAGCCTGCACGTTTCATTTTTTTATCATCAATTTTGAAGCCGAGCGGCTCTATTAGGTGTAAGCGCGCACCCGTAGCAGCGCATGTACGGCTGATATTTCCCGTGTTTTGTGGAATTTCGGGTTCTACCAATACGATGTTCAGTACAGACATACTATCAACTCCTGAAAGCGATTATACGCCTAAACGCAGTAAAAAGCAAGTATATTGTATTTGCGTTTGGGTAAACTGAAAGCGGAAAGGAGGAGCGGTATGAGAAACGGAATGATGAAGCTGGTAAAAGGTGTGGGTGTCGGTATGGCACTCGGTTGTGTTGTGGGTGCTGTGGGCAGTTATTATCTGTACGATAATCGTAAGGGCATCAAACGCAATATGGGACGCGCTCTGCGTTCTGTTGGTGACTTGGTAGATACGGTAACCAGTTGTTTCTGAAAAACACGCGAACACATTTGTGTTCGCGTGTTTTTTTGTGTTTTTTCGATTTTTTATCGCTAATATCTTTACAAAAAGCAAAAAAAGCGGTACAATAAGGCATAATTTTTTTGCAAAGGATGTTTTGTGGATGGAAAAAGTGTATACCGGCAAAACCAAAGATGTTTATAAGTTGGAAAACGGCAACGTAATGTTGAAATTTAAAGACGATTGCACAGGAAAAGACGGCGTGTTTGATCCCGGTGAAAATACCGTTGGTCTGACCATTGAAGGTATCGGTAAAGCAAATTTAGAAACGTCCGTATATTATTTTGAAATGCTGAAAGCGGCGGGCGTAAAAACCCATTACGTTTCTGCTGACATTGAAAATGCGACTATGGAAGTGTTACCTGCTACTGTTTTTGGCCACGGTTTGGAAGTTATCTGTCGTTTAGTTGCAACAGGCAGTTTTATTCGCAGATACGGCGAATATATCCAAGACGGTACCGTTTTGGAAGGCGGTTATGTAGAATGTACCTTTAAAAATGACGAAAAAGGCGACCCGCTGGTCACCGGCGAGGGATTGGCGGCGTTGGGCGTTATGTCCCCTGCAATGTTTGAAAGTATGAAAGAGCAGACCTTGAAAATTACCAAGGTTGTTGCGGACGATTTGAAAACCATTGGTCTTGATTTGTGGGATATCAAATTTGAGTTCGGTTATAACAACGGCGAAGTAATTTTGATTGACGAGATCGCATCGGGTAATATGCGCGTGTATAAGGGCGACACCATTGTAGAACCGGTTGAGCTCACTCGTCTTATCCTGAATAGATAATAGTATCTACCGCGGCAGTCCATTCTTGATTGCCGCGGTTTTTTAGAGATAGAAGGGGGTTTTCGGATTGTTTACGCTGTATCATTTTATTTGGCTTGCGATTAGCACGGCGGCAATTGTTATCGCGCTTTCGTGGCTTGTAAAACATAAACCGCCGATAAAAAGTGTATTGACGGTTGCGTGTATCGGATGTATTTGTTCGGAACTGCTTAAGATCTTCAGCGTTATCCAAATGGTGCCGGACGCAAGCGGGGAAACGATGCATTTGTACGTAGAACTGCAAAATTTGCCGCTGCATTTGTGCTCTTTGCAAATCATTTCCATTTATTGTGCCCGCTTTATGAAAGAGGGCAAAGCACGGGACGTGTTGTTGGGCTTTATGTATCCCACCTGTGTTGCAGGCGCGTTTTTCGCACTGCTGTTGCCGTCTATCTTTGATGCCGACACCACGGCAAGAGAAGCGTTTTTAGACGGTCACCCGTATGAATACTTTCTATACCATTCGATGCTCATTATTTTAGGACTGTACATATTCCTGTCAGAGCAGGTGGAATTAAAACCCCGCCATTGCCTTACTACGTTTGGTATGCTCGCCGCTGTCGCGTTCTTTTCTATTTACACAAATTCGATGTTTTCCCATGCGGTGTATAAAAATGACGAATTGGTGAGTGTGGAATATACGCCGAATTTCTTCTTTGTCTTTGATACACCTATTGGTATCAAACTGACCGAAATGTGGCATTGGTATGTATATCTTGCGATTTTATTGGCGTTAGCAAGTTTGCTGATTGTCGGCTTTTATGTACCGGTTTTCCGTCGTGCTAAGCGTGCAAAAACAGAAGAAATTGTTGTAACGGTATAAAAAATCCCCTATGAACGATCTGTTCATAGGGGATTTTCTTATTCAACTACAACGATGCCGTCTGCTTTGACGGTGATTTGCATACCGTCTTTAACATACGATAAGAACTCTTCGCCGAGCGAATCTACGACCGGCATTGTGACACCGTCTACCCAAACGTCTGCCAATACAGCGCCTGCTGCCGCTAACGAATCAATGGGATTGGCGAACAGCATACAAGCGGGGTTTTTCTTCATCGCACATGCGCAGTAGAGAACAAGACCGCCCGTAGTAGATCCAATGGTCTGGGGGAGACACAGCGCTTTACCTATTAACGGTTTGCCGTGTAATTCGGTGTTGTTTTGGTCGCCGCATTTTACGTCCTTATCACCAAACTGTAACGCCATCTGGAAAGAAGCAAGCGTGTTAAAACCTTGGGTGGTGACCACAGCTTCGGCTGTTACTTCGCCGGGTGTAACCACTCTGCCTTTAAATTCTTTCATCTTACTTTCCTCCTTTGGTGATGATAGCCAGTATTTCGCCGTCGGTGTAATACTTGGCACTGGTGTAGGTGCGGAGCTTATTAGAAGAGGTGATAACGGGCATAGTTTTGCAAAGCGGATTGTTCATATACAT
>JAZPXM010000210.1:0-8037 GCA_045543675.1 Acutalibacteraceae bacterium | reverse complement strand
CTGCCTCCCTTGCCTAAAGGGAGGGGGACCGCCGCGCAAGCGGTGGTGGAGGGATATATCCCCCAGTCTTTCGCCTACGGCGAAATCCAGCCCCCTTTAGGCAAGGGGGCCAAGTGCAGCCGCAAGTTTCATCAAATCCCTACCCGCAACACCCATAAGCGCGGCTCTTTTACTGTTCCGATATATTCTTTTGTAACCATACGGCGTATCCTGCCGCCACTACGCACACGACAAGCGCCACGATACCGTCTCGCAACGGTGTTGCTGTACGCGTATCCGCGAAGAAACTGCTGACATTCAGCACCGCGTGAGCAATTATGCACGGGGCAAGGGATCTACCTTTACAGAATATAACAACAAACAAATAACCAAATGCCGTGGCTTCGCATATCTGCAACAGTGTGGGGAGCATTCCCGCTCCGCTGCCGTTTACAAGGTTGACGATATGCCCGATGCCAAAGGTGAGAGAAGATATCCAAACAGCGGTTTTCGGGCTATTCTCCTGCATTGCACGGAATAAAAGTCCGCGAAACAGCAATTCTTCCAACACCGCAACGCCTACCATACTGCCCGCAAAGCACAGCGTTTCCGCAAGCGGTGCCTGCCACACCACACCAAACCACAAATTGACCGTAGACAGTACGGCAAGCGGTATAAAGTACAAAAACTTTACAGCAGGTGTTTTCATACTGCAAAAACCGTATTGTTCGCGCAAACCATATCGCCGCAAGAACACGTCTAAAACAGCAATCAACAGCACTATAAAGACCAACGTTGCCAGCTTAGGCACGCCTATTGTCAGGTTATCCGCAACACTCGCACCCACCACGTAAAGGATGATCCAAATCAGCGCAAACCACAGTTTGCTTTTCTCATATAAACGGTACATACGCCACCTCACACCGTAATATCCGCCAACGTAAAGGCAAGTATTGTTTTCAATGCATCAGGTGCCACTTCCACCTGATACCCAATTTTACCGGCGCTGAAAAAGATAGTATCAAAGGTGGCGGCAGTGTGATGTATAACCGTTAAAAACGGTTTTTTCATGCCGATAGGCGAGCAACCGCCGTGGATATACCCCGTCAATGGCAATAATTCTTTCGCCGCTATCATAGCGATACTCTTTTCCCCTACCGCTTTGGCGGCTTTCTTTAGATCCAGTTCTTCCGCCACGGGTATCATAAACACGTAATGGGTTTTAGATGCACCCACCGTTACCAGCGTTTTAAACACCTTATCGGGATCTTCTCCCAACACGGCAGCCACTTCTACTCCCGCCAGCGCATCGGTATCTGCATAACTGTGGCTGACGTACGGCACCTTTTTCTGTTCCAGTAACCGCATTACGTTTGTCTTTTCGGCTTTTTTCATATCGTCACCCCTATGAAAACAGTATAGCACACGTTTCGCTAAAAAGGAAGAAAAAGATACGTGTAAATGCGTTATTAGCCAAAGTTGCTCTACGACTGTGCTTGTTGCATACGGCGCCAGCAAATAAACCCGTACATATCGTTCAGCAGGAACATCACAAAACAAATCAGCACCGAAACATAAGAAGCGTCTTTGAGCGATGCCAGCGTCCATAAAACAATCAGTACCACGTCGTTGGCGGCATACGCAAGCGCATAATACGGACTGCGGCGAAAGGTAAGATATGCGGCGATAAAACTGGTGGTGACCGATATGGTGCTTGGTAACAGATTCGCCGTATGAAAGGCGGCAAGAATGTAATAAAAAGCCGTTGTCACCGCCGTTGTTAATAACAAAAGAAACAACCATTCTCCCCTGCGCAACCGTCCCACCGCTACCTGTGCACGGTTGCCGCGATACGGGTGGCGCAACCACGAAACAAGAGATACCGCCGCCATCGGTAAAGTCATACCTATATAGGTGATCATCTCACCGTAATAGTGAAATGAAAGGGAAATATAGCCGTACAACAAGCTGAAAATAATCATCAGCACCTGTCCGACAGGGTTGCCTTTCGCGCAAAAAATCAACGACGTCACCCCGATCAATGACGCAAGCAACGTCAGATAGCGGGTACGGTCAAACAGCAAAAAGGCAACCGCGATACAAAGCGCCGACCCTAACCATAAACACAGTTCTCCGACAGAAAAATACCTTTTTTGCATAAATACCTCCAAAAAAAGCATCCGCCTACACGTCTTCAAAGACCTAACGACGTGCAAACGAATGCTTTTACATTCACTACCCGGTGGCAGTTAACTATATTGACAATAGTGTAGCACAAAAAAATCCGAAAAGCAAGGATACTCACAAGAGCGATGCATCTAATTTCCTATCCTTAAAATAGTATTCTTTATCGTGATCGTTAATTTCCCTGAGTACACGGCAAGGATTCCCCACCGCAACAACATTTGCAGGAATATCTTTGGTGACCACGCTTCCCGCACCTATCACCGTATTATCCCCGATTGTGACACCGGGCAATACGATAACACCCGCACCCAGCCAACAATTTCTACCGATGTGTACAGGCATATTGTACTGACATCCCCGTTCCCGCAATGCCGGCAAAATAGGGTGTCCTGCCGATGCAATCACCACGTTAGGACCAAGCATAGTATAATCCCCAACGTAAATATGGGTATCGTCCACCAACGTGAGATTAAAGTTGGCATATACGTTTTTGCCAAAATGACAATGCTTTCCACCCCAATTCGTATGCAAAGGTGGTTCAATATAACAATCTTCACCGATTTCTGCAAACATTTCTTTAAGCATTGCCGTCCGTTTTTCCATTTCTGTCGGTCGGGTTGCGTTAAAATCATATAAGCGGTCAAGATACTGCAATTGTTCCGCTACCAACGTCTGATCGGTACAAACATACACTTCTCCGCTGTGCATCTTTTCATACATATCCATCTGTAACACCTTCTTTGGTGTCAACTATACTATAACCGTACAAAAAACGCAAGGTGTTATCCAAATAAACCGCCCAAGATATTACGCCCGTTTTTGCGGGTGCAGGTACGGCAAGCGGGTGCGGTATGATTGACCAGCACCGTTTCTTCCCCTATCACTTCTATCTCCCGCCATCCTATCACGATATCGTCACATCTGCCCAGCAATCCAAACAACCGTCCGCGCCCGTGTACCACAATCGCCACGATTTCGGCGGTACAAGTATCCACTTCCACGTCATCCACACAGCCCAGCCGCGTGCCGTCGCACACGTTGATCACTTCTTTACTGTGCATATCGGTAATTCTGCAAATCATAACCACAAGTCCCCTTTCGGGACAGTATATGACTATATTTCCCCTTTAATGCGTTGGAGAGCGCCCTTTTCCAAACGGCTGACCTGCGCTTGAGAAATGCCTATCTCTTCGGACACTTCTATCTGTGTTTTGCCTTTAAAAAACCGCAAAAAGAGAATTTTCTTTTCTCTGTCGCTTAAATTGTTCATCGCTTCTTTTAATGCGATTTCATCTAACCAATTGCGGTCATCGTTATTGTCCCCCACTTGGTCAAGCACGTAAATGGTATCGCCGCCGTCCGCATACACAGGCTCATACAAACTGACCGGCTCCACAATCGCTTCCAGAGCAATGACCACATCTTCCCGCGGCAATTCGAGGTGTTTGGCGATCTCATCCACGGTGGGTTCCCGCTGGTTTTTAGCGGTCAGTTGTTCCTTTGCCTGCATCGCTTTATAAGCGATATCCCGCATAGAACGGCTGATGCGGATACTGTTATTATCCCGTAAATACCGTCGTATCTCGCCGATGATCATCGGCACGGCATAGGTAGAAAACCGCACATTTTGGGAAATATCAAAATTGTCGATGGATTTTACAAGACCGATACATCCCACCTGAAACAAGTCATCTAAATTTTCGCCCCTTCCCGCAAAGCGCTGTACCACACTCAGCACCAACCGCAGATTGCCGTTCACCATCTCATCTCTTGCGGCTTTGTCACCGCCTTTCACACGGCGCAAAAGGGCACTTTTTTCTTTTTCGGTCAACACCTTTAATGCAGACGTGTTGACACCGCAGATTTCGACCTTGTTATACACCCAAACCCTCTCCTTTCATACTCACGTAAAGTATGGTCAGAGAGCGCCTTGGCTATGCGTCCGCTTTCTCGAGTTCCCGTCGCAAAGTACGGATGATTTTCTTTTCCAAACGAGAAATGTAGGACTGCGAAATACCTAAAATATCCGCCACTTCGTTTTGGGTATGTTCCCGACCGCCGTTTAACCCGAAGCGCATCTGCATAATGGTACGTTCCCGCTCGGATAACTTCGCCACAGCATCCCGCAAAAGTTCCCGTTCCGCTTCCCGCTCAACACCGTGATAAACATCATCAGGGTCACTGCCCAATACATCCGACAACAGCAATTCATTGCCATCCCAATCGGTGTTCAGCGGCTCATCGAAAGACACTTCGTGCTTTTGTCCCGCAATTTTTCGCAGATGCATTAAAATTTCATTCTCGATACAGCGGGACGAATACGTAGCCAGCTTTATATTGCGTTCGGGACAAAAAGTGCCTACCGCCTTGATAAGCCCGATAGTACCGATAGAAATTAAGTCTTCTATCCCCACTCCCGAACTTTCGAATTTTCGCGCAATATATACCACCAGCCGCAGATTATGGGTTATCAGTATCTCCCGTGCCGCAGGATCGTGTTCTGCCAACCGTGCCAAAACCGTGCGTTCTTCTTCGGCTGTTAACGGCGGGGGCAATACATCTGTGCCGTTTATGTATAAACATTCTTCTCCTAAAAACAGCCGCCGCAAAAATCTTTTGAGCAGATACCACCATCGGTGCATTGTCTTATCCCCTTTCTATTATATCGCCGATGTCCGTGCCGCAAAGCGCTGTATATTCGCCGTGACCCAGTGCATCGCTCACCGCCAAAAAACTGCCGCTCACATCAAAGCGGCCGCCTTTTTTGTCGGTAATAATCATCCGTTCAGGACAAAACGCAGGTAACGCACCTTCCCCGCCCACCGTTTCAAACGGAATAAAGCGGACGCCGCACGCCCGCGCCAAAGCCGCGTCTTCCAGCCAGCCGTCCGGCAACAGCGTTTCTGCCGCCAAACGGTCTATAACAAGTGCCGCACGTCCCGAGAACGGTTCTTTCAATGTACAGCCACTGTCATACAGCAAACTGCATACCAGCTGTTTCCCATTCTCTTGTATTTCCAAGGTGTAGACACGATTTTTGGGGGCTGTGCGGCGGCGCAAACGTTCATACAGCAAAATCACCGCATAACTTATCGCGGTAAACACGATAAGCAGTGATGCAGGGGCATCATAGTATACCACCCCGCCAACCACCATAAACCCCGCTGGTGCTACCGTATACCACAGCGCCGTGGCAACACCCGAAAACACCGCGGATACCACCGCAAACACGATAAGCAGTTTCCAAAATATCCGCCAAGAATACCAGCGAAACGTAACAACTGTCAACAAAACCGTACCCAAAATGCGTATCACAAGTGAAAGCCATACCGATAGCGGCGGCAAAAACAACAATACACACAAAGCGGCACCTACTACAGCTCCCAACACCAATCTGCCTCGTCTTGCAGGTACACGGCAAAGGCGGGCGGTCAACGACAGCAGTAGAAAATCCATCCAGAGATTTAGTAAGAACAACACGTCTATGTACACTACGGGCATATCATCACCAAACAAAGTATACCGCGTACAAAAGGCATATTCTGCCGAAATCGGTAACTGAAGACAAAAAAACCGTATGCGAATACACATTCGCATACGGTTTGGTTAGATGCCTTTGCAGTTTTGCTCGCCAGCCTATGCAATTTACATCGGCAAGCGTCCGATAACACCGTTCTTTGTGGTCACAGGCCAAGTCTTTGTGTACTCAGCGCACAGTTTATCGACATTCTCGGCAATCATAGCATTTTCTGCTCCGATTTCCCACGCTTTACTGCCTTCGCCCGCAAAGTACATTACATGGTACCCATGTTCGGTCTTGACAATATCGGTGTCCCCATCTTTGCGTTTTTCATCGAAAATCCATGTATCAAATGCTTCCACCATTTCGCCTTTGGACACATTTTGGTACAAACCGCCCGTTTCTTTCGAACCGGGATCTTCGGTGTATTGTTCAGCGAGTTTCCCAAAACTTTCCGCCGTCTTGTCGCCTTTCTTCCATTCAGCAAGTACTTCCTTAGCCTTGTCTTCGGAAGATACTAAAATATGACGCACATTAACGGTAACAGCATCATCAATATACGGCAATGTCGTCAATTGATACACAGCATACGCGCTGTCCATAGTCGCAACATAGGTGTTGCCTACCTTGGCGGTGCCAAATGCCCATGTACTTACGGCATCATCATCTTTGTAATAAACACCTGTCTGTTTTGCGGATTGCAGTTCGGTTTCAATGTCGTTAGCAGAAGCACCAATAGCGGAAAGCACTTCCCGTACAGCTTTATCAAATGCAGTTGTGGTGGTGGCTTTCGCAATATGATCGGCGGCGGATTTTGCAGCAGAAGCCTCATCATACCAGCCGTTTTCGCCATACGGAATCACAATCGCATTATAGTCCACCATTTTGAAGTATTTTTCATTAGTCTTGAAATACTGTTCGATTTTCGCATCGTCAATTGCCATATCCGTAACCGCTTTGTCATACATTTTAGATGCCAAAGTGGTCAGTTCCATCGCCTTTATAAAGTCGTCTGCGGTAAAGCCAAACTTCTCCGTATAGGTGCTAAAATCGTTGGACATAGCCACCTGCGCAATTTCCGCTTTCTCGTCGGCGGTCACTTCTAAACCCTGTTCCTTGGCTTTTTCAGCGAACAACAGTACCTGTCGCAGATTAGCCTTCGCTTCTAATACAAAATAATCAAACCACGAAACACCTTCGCGAAAATACTGCTCTTTGAGTGATTTTTCCGCGTCAATACCCAACTGTGTACCGTACTGTGCATTGTAGTTTTCGAAGGTGTTATACACAAAATAGGACATCATCTCACCGGTTACCGTGAAATTTTCAGATTGCATAGCGGTCACTTTGCGCAGATACCAACCCTGGTTGACGATCACGCCGAAAAAGATGTACAACGCGATGCCGGCAGCCGCCAGCACGGCTCCCGCCGCAATTACACAATTACGGATAATACGGTTGCGCTTTGCTTTCTTCGCTACAGCCAACTTTTGCGCTTCGCGCTCTTCTTTGTTTAATTTGCGTTCTTCACGCAGTCTTGCATTTTTACCCATCTTATTTACTCCTTATTCTGTATCTATACTTTCTACGGTAATTTCATATGAGATCTCGGACAACGGATCATCCGGAATACGTATAAACTTTTTCGGAATGAACAGGTCATACGAATTGTATCCGTCAAATATCACATAAAACGACGAGGGGATATTCCCCACAGTAGCATCTGTAATAATCTCGCCGTCTCCGTTCATCAATTTTACACGAATCGACGTAGGATGCTGAGATTCCGCCATACCGTTGGCAAGACTTAAACCAATATGTAAGCCGCCGTTTTTGGTGTAATACGCCTGGTTGATTTCCGCCGTTACACCGTCTGCGCTTTTTGTAGCTACCAGCGCTTCGTTGATATAATACGTCACGCCGATTTTAGGACCGCGTCCAAAAGTGCCGTGAGAAATCAGCATCATTAAAACGCCCAAGATCACAAACCCGACCAGTACAAAGATCAACACCAGCATCTGTACCCGTTCTTTTTTATCCGCCGGCTTTCTGTTTTGCTGTTTTTCTACACGTAAACGACGCCGCTGCTCGCGTTTTTTCGCCAGCGCCTCGGCTTTTTCCTGCTTTTTCAATTGTTCTCGCTGTTGCATCGTTAAAGCAGGACCTTCAAAAATAGTAGAAATCGGCTCTACCGTTTTGCCCCGCTTTTGCGTTTTTTTGGACATAAAACTTCCCCTTTTTACACATTTATATCATTTTAGCATAAAAGGTATACAAAAGTAAAGTATATTCATTGAAAATTCACAAAAGCAACAAACGACACCGTACGGCGGGTGGTCATAGGGATAAAA
>JAZPXM010000209.1:0-6791 GCA_045543675.1 Acutalibacteraceae bacterium | reverse complement strand
GTGACTAATATTTGTTCCGCCTTTTGGTCTTCCCATTACAATCACTCCCTTTCTTTTATTCTAACATAAAAAGTGATGGTAGACACTTTTTTGTGTCTACCATCACTATACCACTTCAAATGCTTTGCATTCCGTCTTTTTTATTATCCATTCATACACGCATCAAACAATTCACGTACACGGTCGATATCGTTCTCTAAATACAGATAGCCGAACAACGCTTCCAACCCCGTCGCGCGGTGGTATTCGCGGCTGTTGCGCGCGGTATGCGCGTTGCGCCCGCGTTTATATACGGCAAGTTCTTTTTCGGTCAGCAGCGGCTCTAAAATATCCATCGCCGCTGACTGCGCTTCTGCGCGCACCAGTTTTACCGCCGCTTTGTGCAGTTCGTTAGCACTGCGGTTGGCTTCGCACACCAGTTTTTCTCGCACCAGCATTTCGTACACGCCGTCCCCGACAAGCGCTAACGCTAAGGGGCTGACGGTATGCACGTCTATATCTTTCGGATATAATCGTCCCATACGTTTCACCTTAATACACAAATTCAAATTCAAAATCGTAAATAGACACCGTGTCGCCTTCTTCTACGCCGGCCTTTTCCAATGCGTCAATAACGCCTGAAGAACGCAGTACCCGTTCAAAATACTGCAACGATTCGCTGTCGTCAAAGTTAATGCCGCGCATTACCTGCAACAACCACGGCGCTTCCACGAAGAAAATACCGTCTTCGCGGCGAATCTGCACCGTGCGGTCTTTGAAACTGTCCGCATCCGGCAGAACGATGTCTTCCGCTTCAAAGCGGGTGACAGGGGGCAACTTGGATAACGCTTCGGCACACGCTTTTATCAGCGGGTCGGTGCCGTGGGCAATAGCCGCCATCATCGGGAAGTAGGGAAGCCCCCGCTTTTGCATTTCCGCTTCAAAAGCTGCTAATTGCTCATCGGTGGCAAGGTCGCATTTGTTGCCGGCAACCAACATCGGGCGGTCGGCAAGGGTTTCGCTGAATGCGGCGAGTTCGCTTTGAATGGCGTCAAAATCGGCAATAGGGTCGCGCCCTTCACTGCCCGACACGTCTACCACGTGTACAAGCAAACGACAACGCTCGATGTGCCGCAAAAATTCGTGACCGAGACCGACGCCCTCTGCCGCGCCCTCAATAATGCCGGGGATATCCGCCATCACAAAGGAATTGCGTTCGCCGATACGCACTACGCCTAAAACGGGCGTTAAGGTGGTAAAGTGGTAGTTGGCAATTTCGGGCTTTGCTTCGCTGACAACAGAGATAAGCGAAGATTTACCGACGTTCGGGAAACCGACCAGACCAACGTCAGCGAGTAGTTTCAATTCTAAACGCAAACGAAGTGCTTCGCCCGGCACACCGGGTTTGGCAAAGCGCGGCACCTGACGGGTGGGGGAAGCAAAATGGGCGTTGCCCCAACCGCCCCTGCCGCCTTTTGCGGCGATAAACGGTTTATCCGCCGTCATATCCGCCATCAAACGACCGGTTTCATTATCATAGATCAACGTGCCTTCGGGAACGGGGATCACAAGGTCTTCGCCCGCTTTGCCAAAGCATCTGTTTTTACTGCCGTTTTCACCGTGGCCTGCGGCGTATTTTCGCTTGTAGCGGAAATCGGACAGCGTATTGAGACCGCTATCTACCGTAAACACGATATTACCGCCTCTGCCGCCGTCACCGCCGTCGGGACCGCCTGCCGCCACGTATTTTTCGCGGTGAAAGGACACGGCACCGTTACCGCCGTTGCCTGCTCTCACTTCGATGATGGCTTTATCTACAAACATAGTGTTCAACTCCCTTCGGGTGTTGTAAGAAAAAAAGCATCTGCTTTCGGCAGATGCTTTTTCTTTTTTACTGCTCTACTGCGTAAACACTCACGCGTTTGCGGTCTTTGCCAACGCGTTCGAAGCGCACCACGCCGTCGATTTTCGCATACAGCGTGTCGTCAGAACCAATACCCACATTGTTGCCGGGATGGATGTGAGTACCACGCTGACGCACCAAGATGTTGCCCGCGGGAACAAACTGACCGTCAGCGCGTTTTACGCCAAGGCGTTTGGACTCGGAGTCACGGCCGTTCTTGGTGGAGCCTACGCCCTTTTTATGAGCGAAAAGCTGAATGTTTATCTTTAACATAACTTACACCTCCGTTTTTAGTACCTGTATCCGTTTGGGATACTCTTTCTGCAATTCTTTCAAATGCAGAAAAAAACCTTCAAGAACCGTTTTTGCAGATGCGTTGCTTTCGGTAAGCAAAAGGGACATCGTACCGTCCGCCACCGTAATGTCAGCAGAAAGGTTGCAGACATCGGTCAGCGTGTTGGCGGTCATATATGCGGCGGACGAAACCGCGGCACATACAATATCCGTACCTTCTGTGCCACCTGCGTGACCGACAAGAGAAAATCCTTTCAGTTCACCGTTGACACACCGAAACGTAGCACAAATCATCTTGCTTATTCAGCGGCTTTTTCCGCTGCCGCTTTCGCAGGTTTTACGATTTCCATACCCTGGATTTCGACCTTCGTGTACGGCTGGCGATGACCCATTTTACGGCTGCTGCCTTTTTTGGGTTTGTAGGTGAATACGGTAATTTTTTTACCTTTACCGTTTTTCAGCACCTTGCCGGTAACAACGGCGTTCTTGACATAGGGGGTGCCGACTTTGAGGGCTTTACCGTCGTGGAATGCGATAACCTGCGCAAACTCGACAGTCGCTTCTTCCGCAGCTTCCAGTTTTTCGATGAAAACAACATCGCCGTTTTCAACTTTGTACTGTTTGCCGCCGGTTTCAATAATGGCGTACATAGGCGTACCTACCTTTTCTTAAGACTCGCTGTGACAGGTGGGTTTTATACCACTTTATATATACCTGCAACACGCGGCATCCCACATTTTAGCACAAGTGTAAAGGTTTGTCAACACCATTTTTTAAGTTATTCAGCGTAAATGCCCCAAACTTCTACGGTGCTCCCCGCGGCAAAGGTATATTTCTGGTTGAATTCAAAGAAACATATACTATTGACATATAACGGCAATGTGTCACTACGTCTGGAATAGGAAGTTTTCGCTGCAGAACTACTGGAAGAAATACCCTGCAATCCGGCGTTTAAAGATCCGGTTGCATAATCGGTCATCCAGTAGTGGTCTGCGATGTGCCGTGCGTGCGCAATATACGCAACATTTTCTCCTGCGGGGAAAGAGATGTCTGTTGCGTAAAAAAAGTATTGAGAGCCCCTGTCGGTGTGGCAAGCCAATATAGCGTTACTTACTTTGGCATCGGCAACCAATTGCCCTTTAAAAACCAAAAAAAAGTCTTTGACGGGTTTTTCAAAGGCGATGTTAATAGTAGAAGTCGGGTTTTCCACGATGACGGTGGCCAACAGTTGCCGTGACAAGCCCGCCTGTATACTCTCTAATTGTTGCAAACCGCCTTCCAGTTGTGCGGCGGCGGTTTTGGCTTCATCCGCCGCCGTTTTTGCTTCTTCGGAAAACGTATACGATGCGGTGGCGTGTGCGTTGGCGGCGTCTTCGCTTTGTTGGGCGGCTTGGGCAGATGCGTCCGCTTGTGCTGCGTTTTCTTCTGTTTGTGCTACGCAGGTAGCCGCTTGTTGCGCGGCTTGCTTGGCGGCGGCAACAAGCGCATCTACGTTTGCCGCTTCCTGCAATAGACTTTCGGCAGAAGATGTGAGATACACACATTGCTCTGCTTTTTCGGTAGCGGTGGTAGCGGCGTTTTCCGCTAACTGTCTTTCCAACGCCACCGCTTCGGTCAACTGGTTGTATACGTCGGGTGTCGGCGCAGGCGGGGTGATACCGCTTGCGGTAAATCCCGATGCGGCGACTTCTACCATCGCGCGGTCGGCGGTCAGGCGGTCACCCCCGAACACCGATACCAAAAAGCGGGTAGGTTGTATGACTTCCCACGGAATAGGACAGGTGTCCTTGTCCAATACTACAAAATATGCCTTGCCGTTTGCTCCCTGGAACACGGCAGTTTTGGTCAGTCCCTGCCAATGTTCGCTGAACGAAAAGCGTGCCACAAGGTAATCGCGGGAGTCGGCAACTACCGTGTAATGCGGTGCGCGGATAAATTGGTCATCCACAATAAATTCCAGAAATTTCTGTTGCATAGTTCCTCCTAAAACAAAAACCGTACAATGTTGTACGGTTTGTAGTGAAGGACCCTGCATATTCCCCTCATATATCATTGTAGACGTGTTTTTTGTATCTGTCAAGATATGGTTCAAAAGAAGGAGACCGATTGACAAAAATTCACAATTTTAAGATAGACAACACCGTGCGTTTGTGATACTATATAATAGAATAAATATAAGGAGAAGCCGGATGAAACCTGAAACCGCGTATCTTTTAAGCCTTTTGCGAGCGTTTATACAAGGCGAAACGGCGCCGTCTCTACCCGAAAACGTAGACGGCGATGCTTTGGCGCGCCTTGCTCGGGCGGGGGATGTCGGTGGGATCGTCGGGTATATGACACAACCATTCATCCATTCTTTCACCGAAAAGACGGCGGCTTTTCTCACCGCTCAGTTTTACGGCACGGTGGGGAATTTCGCCAACAAAGGCGTGGCGTGTGATGCATTGTTTGCCCAACTGCGTGCGGCGGGTATTCCGTTTGCGGTGCTCAAAGGTGCCGTTTTAGGGCATCTGTATCCGATGCGGGAACTGCGTACGTTTGGGGACGTAGATATTTACGTGCCTGCCGCGTTTCGTGATGCGGTACGTAATGTGATTTCAAACGATACGCTGTTATTTGAAGACAGCACGCAAGTATACGTCAAACGGCCGCCGTTGCATATAGAATTTCACTTTGACCCTACGGTAGATGCGGTAGAAGATTTGCCGCAACTACAGTCTTATCTTGCGGATATAGAAAATCACTTTGCGGTGTGGCAGGGCATCGAAACGGTGGACCCTGTATACCATTTTGTGTATCTGCTGTCCCACCAGATGCGGCATTTTGCTACTGATAGTGCAGGCGTGCGTTCATTTATTGACCTTGCCGTGTTTTTAAAAAGCGACATCGCACCGTCGGCGGATACGCTGGGTGTGCTACTGAAGGAACTGGGAGTATATACCTACGCGCAGGTGGTATTGACCTTGACCGCGCGATGGTTTGGGGTGCTGTCCCCATTACCGTCGGCGGCCATTACCGATGAAGATGCCGCTTTTTTAGCAACATATACCGTAGACGCGGGCAGTTTTGCACGACAGCAAAACCCCCGTGCCGCAACGGTAGAAAAACAGGGTGGGCGCGCTGCCGCGTTGTGGCGTGCGTTGTTCCCGCCCAAAGCCGAAATGCGAGAAAACAGTTTGTATGCGCCGTTAGCGAAAAAATGGTTGCCGTTGGCGTATGCATACCGCTTATATCGCGGTGTGTTTCAGCGTAAGGACTACGCGTTACAAGCCGCAAAACACATCGGCACAGCCGAAAAAGACGCCGCCGCACGGCGACGTGTCAGTATATTGTTAGGGGGACAAGACGTTGAAAAAAAGTAATCCTTTAACCCGTTGGTTATGGTGGTTTTCGCTGGTAGCGGCCGCTATACTGCTATTTAATTCTTCCAAAGGCGAACAAGGGTTTGCGGCAATGGTCACCAATTTTTTGGGAATATTTACGCCGTTTATTATTGCGTTTATCATCACGTTCTTGCTGTACGCACCGTGCAACAAACTGGAAGGCTGGATACGGCGCGGCAAAGGCCGTTTCTGGCAAAAAGCCGCCCGCCCCTTGTCTCTCGGGGTATGCTATCTGGTATTTCTCGCTATATTGGCAGGCGTTCTCGGTTTGTTGTTGCCTGAACTGTATGCGGCGTGTGTGAGCCTTATCAAAAATTTGCCCACGTATTATGAAAAAGTATCTGCGTGGCTGAATGCCGCAATGGCGGACGGTGGTTTCTTAAACCGCTTTGAACTTGCCGAAACGGTACAAGGTATGTACAATGAGTTGTACGACTGGGTAGTATCCCTGGCTAATACCGACACCTTGGTTTCCGCATTTAAAGGGGTCGTTTCGGTAACCGCGTCGCTGTTTGACGTGATTATGGCGTTTATTATTTCGGTGTATATGCTCAGCGAACGTGAATCATTGCTCGCGGCAATCAAAGCACTGGTGGGCGCTGTATTCGGAAATACAGTACAAAACACGGCGTCACAGTATGCACATAAGACCGCATCTATTTTTTACAACTATCTGTACGGTGCATTGATTGATGCATTGGTGGTAGCGGCGATTATGTCGGTGGGCTTTTTGCTGTTCGGCTTGCCGAAAGCGATCTTGCTTGGCTGTCTGGTCGGCTTGCTCAACTTCATTCCGTATTTCGGCGCGATCGTCGGTGGCTGTATCGCCGTTATCGTGGCGCTGTTCAGCGGCAACATTTACACCGCTATCGGTGTGCTGATATACGTTATCGTGATGCAACAGTTGGACGGCAACATTTTGCAACCCAAAATCGTGGGCTCCACGGTGGGTATGCGTCCCATTTACGTGTTGCTTGCCATCACGGTCGGCGGCGGCATTTTCGGATTCGGTGGCATTTTGATAGGTGTACCGGTGTTGGCGGTTATTAAAATGTTGTTACATGATTTTATCGAGTACCGCAAAGCAAAAGCCGCAGAAAAAACAGAATAAGAAAAAACACCCGCCTTACGGCGGGTGGTCATAGGGATAAAAATAGAGAAGATACACAAAAGCTGTGTGTCTTCTCTTATCTTTTGCAGACATCTTTTTCTTGCCTCCCCTTGTCAGGGGA
>JAZPXM010000208.1:0-1651 GCA_045543675.1 Acutalibacteraceae bacterium | reverse complement strand
TGGTGCACCATCAGGGGCTCGAACCCGGGACACCCTGATTAAGAGTCAGGTGCTCTACCAACTGAGCTAATGGTGCATATCCTTACGGCTCTTCAAAAACCGCAGGACTTATCATACACTATCTATACCTGTTTGTCAAGTACCATTTTCAGTTTATTTGACCCCTTTCGCCCTTGAAAGAAGCCATTGCAAAATCTCTACTATCTTAAACCGTACAACGTATCTCTCTCCGTTCACAACCGACAGTTCTCTCCCGTTTAATACATCTGACAAGGTCTGCTCCTTTACAGCAGAACGGATGCACATCGGCGGATACACAACGCACCACCAGTTCTTACCGGCAGCTTTCCCTATCTCTATGCGTACCGCCGTATATATGCCTGCCGGCATTGTGATATTCTCATACGCACGGGTAGAAAAGTACATATCGCACAATGAAACCCGAACGGGATAGGAAAAGCCGTACGTTTTTACCGTTTCTTCTGCTACCGCTTGCAGTTGCGGCAGTTGTTGTTCAATTTTAGCAAGCGCTTCTTTTTCATCGGTTACCCCGTCCAGCCAACCTGCCGTTTTTGCGGTTACAGCATCTCGCACCGCTATTTTCAGCGTTTGGTCTTCTTGTGTATCCGAGTTTGCCAAAATATGCAACCGCACCACATCACGACGTACACCGTCGCAAGCGCCCTCAAAACCACAAAGTGAAAGCAACATACATATGATCACACCGCCCGACAACGCACGCACCCATCGTTTCATAAAAAAATACCGTCCTTTTCTGTTGTTACCAACAGTATGGACGGTAATTTTTTCCTTTATACAATTTTCGGTCCGCCTTGCCACGGACGGCAAACAACAGCGGTTTCACATTGTGCGGCAATCGCCTGCACACACGCATTGGCAGTATCTTCTTCTGCGAACAAACCGATAACCGCCGACCCACTTCCTGTCATGCATGCGCCGACAGCACCTTGCGCTTTCAGTGCACCGATAAGGGTTTCCACTGCGGGAATATCCAGCACTTCGGCAAAACGGTTATGCACCGCATTACCTATCGTCTCAATATCTGCCGTTTCCAGCGCAGCGAGCACAGCATCACTATGCATTTTTTCAGGATACGGTAATGTATCGATCGCCGCATACGCCGCCGCAGTTGAAACACCGCAAAACGGTTTTGCCGCCACAATATAACAGGCCGCAAGCGGGTTTACCCCTTGTAAGTTGGTGCCGTTACCTGGTGCAAGCATCGTGCCTCCTATATTACAAAACGGTACGTCCGCACCGATTTTTGCACCTAAAGCGCACAGTTCTTCTTGTGACAAACGGTTATCAAATAACGCGTTCATACCAACGAGCACACCTGCCGCATCCGCACTACCACCCGCCATACCCGCTTGCATCGGGATACGTTTATGCAACGTTACCGCAAAATGCGGCGGCACACCGATTTTTTCGCTGTAAAGTACAACCGCTTTCCACGCAGTATTATGCGCATCTACCGCCAATTGCGCCCCTTCCACCCTTACCGACAGTTGCTCGGCAGATGAAATCTCCACCGTGTCGGTGAGAGACACCGTTTGCATCACCATTTTTACCGTATGATATCCATTTTGCAACCGACCTGTCACATCTAATGACAAATTGATTTTAGCGG
>JAZPXM010000207.1:0-18699 GCA_045543675.1 Acutalibacteraceae bacterium | reverse complement strand
CACACTTCCAATATTGGAAGTGTGATGACATAACATCCTTGAATCGTCCGAAGAAAGATTCCATAACAGCGTTGTCATGTGGAGTTCCTGCTCTTGACATACTTTGAATTGTATTGTAAGATTTAAGTAGGTTGCAATAACCTGCGGATGAGTACTGGACACCTTGATCGCTGTGCAAAAGGATAGGGGTGCCGGTACTTTTTGCTTTTTCAAGGATTCGTTTGGCGGGTTTCATCACAAGTAGGTTGTCGAAAATATCGCTCAATTCCCAGTCCACAATCTCATTGTTGAACAGATCCAAATAGCATGCGAAATAATACCATTTGCCTTTGTTTTTGATGTAAGTAACATCTGTTACTAACTTTTGCATAGGTTTTTCTGAGTGAAAATCACGATTAAGAACATTGGAGAATCTGTTGTGTTCGGCACCGATAGGTGTCGGACTTTTTTGTTTCCTAACGAACCCTTTAATTCCTAACCGTTGCATAGATTTAAGCACGGAAATATCCGAAACCACCCAACCGTATTCATTTAGCAGGGTATCTGCAATGCTTCTGTATCCCTGTGAGGGATAATGAGAATGGACATCTGCAACATAATAATCCAGTTGCTGTTGTTGCTGTTTGTAACGATTTGAAGTTCCTTTTCGTTTCAGCCATTTGTAATAGCCGGAACGAGACACCTCGTACACATCGCACAATTCCTTTACCGAGTGGTGCTCGCTGTCCCGCTCAATGCAAGCGTAGATTTGTTGGATCACTTTCTTTTGGCATCGCCCCTTTCGAGTTCTATGGATTTTTTTAGTCGTACAATTTCCCCGTCTTTCTTTAACAATTCGCGCTCTAACAGAGCGATTTTGTATTCCAGTTGTTCTGTTGGAGTTAGTTCTTTTCTACGTTCATATTTCGCCAGTGGATTACCCGGTTTGCGCTTGTTAACAAGCGCAGCTTCTCCCTTCTCTAAATATTGCTTGGTCCATTTGTAAATTTGTGCATTGTATATCCCGGTTTCTCGTTCAAGTGCCCTTAAGGATTCGCCTGCCAAGTTGCGCTTTACTAATGCCAACTTTTCTTCTTTACTGTGACTAATATTTGTTCCGCCTTTTGGTCTTCCCATTACAATCACTCCCTTTCTTTTATTCTAACATAAAAAGTGATGGTAGACACTTTTTGTGTCTACCATCACTATACCACTTCACTGTACATTTGTATAGCGTGTTTTTGTTTATTTACGTGATAGTCGGGTAAACTAATCAAAATGCCAAAAAAAGGAGAATCCGTATGCCCGAACGTAAAGGAGAGTTTACCGTCCAGTTGTCTAATCGTCCTGCTGTGTTGGGATATGCCGCAGTGGTAGGGAAAAAGGAAGGCGAAGGACCGCTTGGTAAAGTATTTGATCATATATTTACCGATACCACGTTAGGGGAAAAGACGTGGGAAAAAGCGGAAAGTTTACTGCAAAAGGAAGCGGCAACCCGTGCAATTCACAAAGCAGGACTGTCCCCATCGCAGATACAGCATTTGTTTGCGGGTGATCTGCTCAATCAATGTACCGCGTCAACTTTTGGACTGCGGGAACTCGGCATTCCGCTTTACGGTCAGTTCGGCGCCTGCTCCACAATGGCACAAACGATGTCCATTGCGGCGATTTTTGTGGATAGCGGCGCGGCGGATCTGTGCTGTGCGGTGACGTCGTCGCACTTTTGTACAGCGGAACGACAGTTCCGCTTTCCGCTGGAATACGGCGGACAACGTACGCCCACGGCACAGTGGACGGTAACGGGCGCGGGTGCCGCTGTGGTAGGTATGGGGAAAGGTGTGTATATCACAGAAGTGCTGGCGGGACGGCAGGTAGATCTCGGTGTCACCGATACCAACAATATGGGTGCGGCAATGGCACCCGCCGCTGCAGATACCATTTACCGGTTTTTACAGGATACGCGTACTACACCGCGGGATTATGATTTGATTTTGACAGGTGATTTAGGCGCTGTCGGCAGCGAAATGTTACACACACTTTTAAAGAAAAAAGATGTTGTGCTCGGTGACCGTCATAACGACGGCGGGTTGATGATCTATGACCGCGAGCGGCAGGATGTACACGCGGGTGGTTCGGGTTGCGGTTGTTCGGCGGCGGTGCTGTGCTCGTATGTGTTGCAACAAATGGAAGCGGGAAGATGGAAAGATGTGCTGTTTGTCGGTACGGGTGCTTTAATGTCCCCGACCACATCACAGCAAGGGGAAAGTATTCCCGGTATTGCACATTTAGTGCATCTCTCAAAAAACAGTTGATTATTTCCCGTAAATAAGGTACAATGATTGCAATTGATTTTTGTATCCTTGGGAGGAACTGAATTTGTCTGAAACGATTACTGGAAAGACGGCGGCAAGTCTTAAAGATGAGATAAACCGTCGCCGCACGTTTGCTATCATATCCCACCCTGACGCGGGTAAGACCACCCTAACCGAAAAGTTATTGCTGTACGGCGGTGCCATTCAGTCTGCGGGTATGGTCAAGGGCAAACGCTCGATGAAACACGCGGTGTCCGACTGGATGGAAATTGAAAAGCAGAGAGGTATTTCGGTCACTTCTTCTGTTTTGCAGTTTGAATATGAGGGGTATTGTATCAATATTTTGGATACCCCCGGTCACGAAGACTTTTCGGAAGACACCTACCGTACGCTGATGGCGGCAGATTCTGCCGTGATGGTTATAGATGCATCTAAAGGTGTTGAGAAACAGACCATTAAATTGTTTAAAGTTTGTTTGTTGCGTAACATCCCGATTTTTACTTTTATCAATAAAATGGACCGCGAAGCGCGCGACCCGTTTGAATTGATGGAAGAAATCGAAAACGTATTGGGCATTGAAACGTATCCTATTAACTGGCCTATCGGTTCGGGCAAGGAATTCAAAGGCGTTTATGATCGCAACAGCCAAAAGATTTTGGCTTTTACTGCAGAGGGAAACGGGCAACACGAAGTATACACCGATTACCTTTCTTTAGATGATGCGGATATTACCGCGCGACTTGGTGAAACGTTGTACAGCCAACTGTGCGATGACGTGGAGTTGTTGGACGGTGCAGGCAGTGATTTCGATATGGAGGCGGTACAAAACGGGCGTTTGTCTCCCGTTTTCTTCGGTTCGGCGCTTACCAATTTCGGTGTGGAACCGTTTTTGGAGTCGTTTTTAAAAATGACCAGTTCGCCTTTGCCGCGTAAATCGGATATCGGCGAAATTGACCCGTTTTCTCCCGATTTTTCCGCTTTTGTTTTCAAAATTCAAGCGAATATGAATAAAGCACACCGCGACAGGATCGCTTTTATGCGTATCTGCTCAGGTAAATTTGAAAAAGGCATTGAAGTATATCACGTACAAGGCGACCGTAAACAGCGCCTGAGCCAGCCGCAACAGTTGATGGCGCAGGATCGTGAAGTGATCGAAGAAGCGTATGCGGGCGATATTATCGGTGTATTTGACCCCGGTATCTTTTCTATCGGCGACACTATCAGTATGCCCGGCAAAAAGTTCTTGTACGAAGGTATTCCTACCTTCGCTCCCGAACATTTTGCTTTGGTGCGACAGAAAGACACCATGAAGCGCAAGCAGTTTGTAAAAGGCACTACCCAAATTGCGCAGGAAGGCGCCATCCAGATTTTTCAGGAGCCCGGTGCGGGTTTTGAAGAAGTTATCGTGGGCGTTGTGGGCACTTTGCAGTTTGAAGTGCTGGAGTATCGCCTTAAGAACGAATATGGCGTGGATATCCGTATGGATATGTTGCCGTACCAGTACATTCGGTGGGTGGAAAATGAAGATTTAGACCCGAAAACTTTAAATCTCACTTCCGACACCAAAAAAGTGCAGGATATCCGCGGCAGGCTGCTTTTGCTGTTCACCAGTCCGTGGAATATCACGTGGGCTACTGAGCATAATCCCGATCTCGTATTATCTGAGTTTGGCAGAAACGAAGAATAAAGAAAGACGTTCTGAGAGGCTCAGAACGTCTTTCTTATCTGCTTTTCGGCGGGTGTCCGAAACGTTTTTTGTAGTTGCGGTAAAAAACAGAATACTCGCTAAATCCACAGGCGGTTGCCACTGTTGTCGGTTTTTCTCCCAACTGCAGACGGGATTGCGCTAACACAAGCCGTTTTTCCAATATGTATTTCATTGGCGGGATGCCGAATGCTTCTTTAAAGCATTGGTATAACTGTGAACGGCTGATAAATAACGCATCGGCGATTTCGTCGGCGGTGCGAATAGTGGCAAGATGATCTTCTATATACCGTAACGCATAGCGTAACGTTTCGTTGTAATAGACGGTAAAACGTCCGTCGGTACCGTTGCTTTTTGAAAGCAGATATATCAGTTCCGTCAACAAACAGCCGGCTATCAGCATGGCATCTTCACCGACAAAAGCGGCAAGCAGCATATCCATACGCGAAAATAACGACAAAATGTGTGTGTCCTCTATGCAATGGATAACGCGCGGCTCAACAAATACGGCGTTCAGCACGTCGGCACTTGCGTTACAAGCGCTGAAATTCAGCACAGCACGCTCGTAGGGAATAGGGGAATCAATTTGTATGAAATGATAATACAGCGGCGGGATTAGTATTACGTCACCTTTTTTTAACGTGAACTCACGGTGTTCAATAATACACCGCGCATCACCGCTGTTAAACAGCAAAATTTCATATTGCGGATGCGCGTGCCGACAAAAACCGCCGGCAGATGGTTTTTGGTCACATACGTGGTGGTAGCGCAAGGTTGGCATTCTAAATTCCATAGTATCACCTCGTTCACTATCATTGTACACATTTTTGGACAGAATGCAATATAAAATATGAATTTTAGCAATTTCATTTTTTTGCGTCTTGATATATGATAGATATAGAAAACCGTTTCAACTCTTATCAGACTAATCAAAGGAGATATTCTAATGCATATGATACCGTGTAAAGTGACTTTTAGCCGTGATATGCTGAAAGTGAAAGGATACGAGACCCGCGATGAAATGGGGCGCGCGGCGGCTGCTGATGTGGCGGCGTGTTTGCGGCGGTTGCTGTGTGAGCAGGATACAGTAAATATGATTTTTGCGGCAGCGCCGTCTCAAAACGAATTGCTGTACTATTTATGCGAAGAAAAAGGAATCGCGTGGGAGCGGGTAAACGCTTTTCACATGGACGAGTATATCGGCTTGCCTGCTGATGCACCGCAACGGTTTGCCGCGTTTTTAGATGCGGCTGTATTCAGTAAATTGCCGTTTAAGCATGTATATACGATTGATGCCGCGGCAACCGATGCCGAAAAAGAAGCGGCGCGGTATACCGCTTTGTTGCAGGCACATCCCACGGATATTGTGTGTATGGGTATCGGCGAAAACGGGCATATCGCCTTTAACGACCCGGGTGTTGCCGATTTTAATGATCCGTTGACCGTAAAACGTGCCGTGTTGGATGATGTTTGCCGTAACCAGCAGGTACACGACGGGTGTTTTGCAAAATTGGAGGATGTACCTAAAGAAGCGTTGACACTTACTGTGCCGACCTTGTTCCGTGGTAAACATCTGTTTTGTGTAGTCCCTGCACCGACCAAACGCGCGGCGGTGACAGCGATGCTGAACGGTGATATTACCGCTATGTGTCCGTGTACCATTCTGCGTCGTCATACAGATGCAACGCTATATTGTGACGGTGATAGCTTGGAGGTTACCGTATGAAGTCCTGTATATACAGTCAAAACATTCTGTGGGACGAGCAATTCAGAGAAGGCTATCTGCTGTTGGAAAACGACAAAATAAGCGGTATATATGCTGAAAAACCGTCTGCTGATGCGCACTTTGATTTCGCACAGCAGATGGTTTTGCCGGGGTTTATCGATATGCACGTACACGGTGGTGCGGGCCATGACTTTTCCAATGCGGACATAAATGGTTTCAAAGCGGCCGTTGAATACCACCTTTTACACGGTACAACCGCCATTTTGCCCACCGTAACGTCAGGAAAAGTGCAAGATATAGAAGCGGCATTGCAGACTTTCAAAGTGTTCAAAGAGAAAAATGATACGCTTGCCACCGTACCGGGAATGCATTTGGAAGGACCGTATTTTTCGCCTGCGCAATGCGGTGCGCAGGATATGGCGGCAATTACTGCGCCGATAGCAGCAGATTATACCCGGTTAATCGCACAATATGGCAAGCATATTGCTCGCTGGAGTTATGCGCCCGAGCGGGATGTAAACAAAGCGTTTTTGTCCGCTTTGTGTTGTGCGGGGATCTTACCGTCGGCGGGACATACCAATGCCATCTATTCGGAAATGAGCGGTGCCGCCGATAACGGCTGTAAGCTGGTGACTCACTTATATTCTTGCACGTCTACCGTCACCCGTGAAAACTGTTTTCGACGTGGCGGCGTGTTGGAAACGGTCTTATTGCGGGATGATATGGTGGCAGAACTTATCGCGGACGGTTGTCATTTGCCGCCGGAACTTATACGGTTGGTGTACAAGGTTAAAGGCGCAGATAATGTGGTGCTTTGTACTGATGCATTGCCGGTGACGGGTACAGATGCTACACAGACGTTCGTCGGCGGAGTAGCGTGTATTGTGGAAGACGGCGTGTGTAAATTGCAAGACCGTACTGCTTTTGCAGGCAGTATTGCAACGTCAGACAGATTACTGCGCTTTTGTGTGCAGGACGTCGGATTGCCGATAGAAGACGTTTCGAAAATGCTGTCAGCAACCCCTGCACGATTGCTGGGATTGCCTAAAGGAAAACTGGTGGACGGATGGGATGCGGATATCGTCGTTTTGAATGACGATTTAATGGTTCACGCTGTTTTTGCGGGTGGAAAAAGGGTATAATACGGTTGACGAAGTAAATGAAATGTGATATACTATCTCCCGCAAAAAGCGAAGAAAGAAGATGACTTTAAAAATGAGTGAATGTTCTCACGATTGCAGTTCTTGCAGTAACAAATGCAGCGAAGCGGATTTACACGAAGCGGCAAATGCATACAGCGCTATCAAAAAAGTGGTTGCCGTAAGCAGTGGTAAAGGTGGCGTCGGTAAATCTTCCGTTACCGCGATGCTCGCCGTGTTGATGGCGCGCCGCGGGTATAAAGTCGGTATTTTGGACGCAGATATCACGGGTCCTTCCATTCCGAAGGCATTCGGCATTACAGGCAGAGCAAAGGGTAGTGAGATTGGTATTTTACCTGCTGAGACCCATATGAGTATCAAGGTGATGTCGGTAAACCTGTTGTTGGAAGACCCCAATCAGCCGGTCGTGTGGCGCGGTCCCGTTTTAGCAGGTGCCGTAAAGCAGTTTTGGACCGATGTAGTGTGGGGCGAATTGGACGTTTTGTTTATTGATATGCCTCCCGGAACGGGCGACGTACCGTTGACGGTGTACCAAAGCTTGCCGTTGGATGGCAACGTGATTGTTTCTACCCCACAGTCCTTGGTTCAAATGGTGGTAGAAAAAGCGCACAAAATGGCGGGTATGCTCAACATCCCGATTTTGGGCGTTGTAGAAAATATGAGCCACGTTGTATGCCCCGATTGCGGCAAAAAGATCCCTGTTTTTGGCGATGATGCCGCGCTTACTGAAGCAGTAGAAAAAATGGGCAGTAAGATTTTGGCGCGTCTGCCGATCGATTCTAAGGTTGCTGAGTTGTGCGACAAAGGTGAAATAGAAAGAGTGCTGTGCGAAGATTTGGATCCTGCTGTCGATGCTGTTGAAGCGTTGTTGAAATAATACGTGTGTGTACCCACCCTCGTTGAAGGGTGGGTATTTTTTATGTCAAAAAATTGATATTTCCCGTCAAAAAAATTATAGAAATCTTTCCCTGTGATGTTACAATGAACTTAACACAAAAAGCACGTTTATCGTATATGCGTTTGTAGATTTCTGCTAAAATTCGAGTAATTTTTTTGAAAAATTTATGCTTTTTTACTTTACAGACTGCACAAGGATATGGTATAGTTTTTTTGTGGAGAACACAAAATTTTCACTGAAACGGAGGGGATTCTGATGAAGAAGTTTCCCGTGGGTATTCAGGTGTACTCTGTACGCGATTTTGCGGAGAAAGACCTGAAAGGTACCCTGACTGCGCTCAAAGAAATGGGCTATGACGGTGTAGAGTTTGCAGGCCTTTACGGTTATGCACCCGAAGACGTTAAGGCGATGGTAGAAGAAATTGGCCTTGATCCGATTTCTGCACATGTGCCGATTGATGACCTGTTACGTGATATTCCTGCTGAAATTGCGAAATATAAGACGATAGGTTGTCAGTATATTGCGATTCCGTGGCTTGGCGAAGAACGCCGTCCCGGTCATCCGCGGTATGAAGAGACACTTGGCAACATCGTAGAGATTGCTAAAGAAGCGAAGAAACAGGGCATTACGCTTTTGTATCATAACCACGATTTTGAATTTGTACGTGTGGACGGCGGCGAGTATGCGCTGGACGTGATGTATGCGAACATCCCTGCGGATTTGTTGCAGACCGAGTTGGACACGTGTTGGGTCAACGTCGGCGGCGAAGATCCTGCGGCGTATGTACGGAAGTACAGCGGTCGCGCACCTATCGTGCACTTGAAAGACTTCGTCGGCGAAAAAAGTGAAAATATGTACGAACTTATTGGTGACGATAAAGCGGTGGCAAAACCGTCTACGTTCGGTTTACGTCCTGTTGGCAGCGGTAAGCAGGATTTCCCCGGCATTATCGAAGCCAGCGAACAAGCGGGTACTTACTGGCTCATCGTTGAGCAGGATAGTCCCAGCGGCGGTATGACTTCTATGGAATGTGCCAAGGTCAGCCGCGACTACTTAAAATCCATTGGTCAATAAAATATATTTTGGAGGTAATAACCATGGGTGACATTTTGAATCGCTTCCAGGAAGATACCACGGAAGCAAAGGCGATTGATACCAACAAAAAATTGCGTATCGGCATCATCGGTACCGGCTGGATTGCCGAAGCACACGTTGTGTCCTACAAAAAGTATGCGGACGCAGAAATCGTAGCGGCGTGTGATATCATTCCCGGCAAAGCGGCAGAGTTCTGCAAAAAGATGGGACTCGAGGGCGTAAAATGTTATGACGGTGGCCATAAAGAGATGTTGGTCGATCCGGATATGAAACTGGATGCGGTTTCCATCTGTACGTATAACTGTCAGCATGTGCCGCCTGCAATTTATGCAATGAAAAAAGGCGTTCACGTTATGCTGGAAAAACCCATGTGCGTAACTATGGATGAAGCGGCTGAATTGCTGAAAGTTGAAAAAGAAACGGGTATGGTGCTTTCCATTGGCTTCCAGCCCCGTCTCGATCCCAACATGCAGATGATCAAAAAGATTGTCGAATCCGGCGAACTCGGCAAAATCTATTACATCCAGACGGGTGGCGGTCGCCGTCGCGGCATTCCCACCCCCTATGGTACCACCTTTATTGAAAAAGAAACCGGTGGTTTAGGTGCTTTGGGTGATATCGGTTGTTATTCTCTCGATATGGTACTGAATGCTATCGGCTATCCGAAGCCGCTTTCGGTTACGGGTTATAAATCTGATTTCTTCGGTACTGACCCCAACTACTGTGGCTATAAGAAGAAAGAATATGCTGACAAATTCGGCGTTGACGATTTTGCGGCGGCATTTGTTCGCTTGGAAGGCGATATTATCTTAGACTTCCGTATTGCTTGGGCGATGAATATCAACACCCCCGGCGATACCATCATTCTCGGCACCAAAGGCGGTCTGCGTATTCCGTCTACTGACTGCTGGAACGGTACCGTTGGCGGTCCTATGACCATTTACCACGAAGTGTGCGGCAATCAGGTAGAAACGGTTGTGCCGATTCTGCCGTCCCCGAAAGAGGGCTTGTTTGCTTTGAAGATTCGTTCCTTTATGGATGCTGTCAAAGAAGGCAAACCCGCACCCGTGCCCACTTCTCAGATCATCCGCAACCAGGCAATTTTGTCCGGTATCTGCGAGTCTGCTGAAAAGGGTCACGAGATCCAGATCACGCTTCCCGAAGTATAAATCCAGACATAAAAAATCGCTCGACTGTGTCGAGGGATTTTTTTATGCGAATTTAACAAACGAGCGACGCGTAACGCTTGCTACGATACTGTCATACGACGGCGTGGGATCCCAAAAAAGTTCGGCGCATAACGCTAACGGATACCAAGGGTTGTCTGCTATATGGGACGCAATACAGAAATTGAGATCGGCGGTAGCATCTTGTAAGCAGGCATTTGCTAACGTGTGCGCAAATGCACCGTTTTTCATCCATTCGTTTTGCAGAAAACGCCAAATCGGCGTAAACAGTTCCATATCCTTTCGGATAATATCTTCAGCGGCGTTACCGAGAATGTAGGGTCCTGCCTGATGTTCAAAATGCGGCCAATCCTGCTTTAACATTCCCTTAAATACCATGCCGACGGGGGTGTTAGGTCGTTGCCGAATAACAAGGCGGGTAAAGTCCAACGTATCCTGACGGGCGGCATCGGTGTTGTCGAATTTGTGTTCATAAGGAAAAACACCGCAGTTTTCCCAGATAATTTGTACGCGCGGATCTACTTTTGCAAGATAGGCGGCGTGTTCCTTGACCGAATTCGCGTGTAAACCGAATTGGATAAGTAAATGCGGTTCGTTTTCCAGCAATGCCGCCGCGGTTTCGTTCACGAAATCCGTGACCACTTCGGCGATAACCTTACCTTGTAAAGTGGCGGAATCCAGTTCGGTAAAAGATTGAAAATAAATACCGTCGCCTTTTCCTTTGTAAATACGGTTGTAGGTATCCATAACCTGTTTTTTCAACGTCTGCAGATCGCTTAAGTTTGCTCGGGTGCAATCCGGAAACCAACCCCACGCGTATCCCCAAATAACACTTAATCCGTAGCTGTGCGCAAAATCCACAAATTCTTCGGCATTGATAGGCAGATAATCGTTCCACACGATAATTTGATTGAATTTGAGCCGTGCTAACGTTTCAATGCAACGGCGGTAATCGTTAATGGGATGTCCCCAAGTGAAAAGACTGCGGGTTTTGGCTTTGGGCGCGGTGGTGTAGGTGTATTGCGGTAGACGGTTTAAAAACGTTTCTTCGCGGAAACAAAGGCCGTTGCGGTTGGGGGCAGCCGCGGCAAAGAAATCGTCCACAAAATGTGCCGCCGCATAAAACACCGCCGCAGGCGTATTACCGCACAGTAAAACAAGTTGGTGTTCTGGAGATGCAGGGTTATCTACCACTTTCACAGTAAAACCGTCTTTTGGCACACTGTCTATATGCTGTGCGAAAACGGGGTCGCTGTCAAAAGTGCCGATCACCACGGCGTTTTCGCTCGCATTGTTTGCCCATTTTTCTACGGGCAATACGTGTACGCAGTACACACCGGCGTCACGCACCGTGATAGCACCCATCTCACGGGAAACCAACTCGACGGCACGTTTTTGCGGTCCGCTGTAATCGGTGTAAAGGATTTTCCAACTACGTTTTTGCGGTTGTTTCATAACAAAACCTCCTTGACTTTTCTACCGTTATCGTACTATAATCAAAATGACGTTTCAATGAATTTTTTGATAAAAAATATAACTGGATTGACGGTGAGAATAATGCTGTGTGACAATTTCAAAGAGAGATACGATGGTCTGCCGCTTGCAATTTATGCGCGTGATTGGTCAACGCCGCTTGGCAGTGCGCAAACCACCTTTTGCCATAATCACCGCGAGATTGAAATGGTGTGTGTGCTGGAAGGTACTGCGACAGTGCATATCGGTAATACAATACAAAAGATCAAAAAAGGGGATACGTTCTTTGTGTCGCCGTATGTGTTACATTATACCGAAATCGAGCAAGGGGCGGTGTATGTCAGCCGCTGTATCTGTTTTGATGCCGCACTTTTGCAGAATGATACACTTGCAAAAGCGTTAGAAGAAGGTACGTCTGTGTTAACAGCCGTACATCACGGGGAAAAGGTGTTTACCGCTGTACAACGTATATACGATGCGTGTGTCAATCACGCAGACGGCTGGCGTATGGAAGTGCAAGGATGGTTGTTGTTGCTGTTTTCTTTGCTAAAACGGGAACAATACATACAAACTACGACTCTGCCGCAGGGAGAAGCGTTTTGCCGACAGGTGTTGATGCTTTTACGCGAACACTATGCAGAAGATATCACGTCTGCACATATCGCAACGGCGCTTTTTCTGAGTCATGGACACTTTTGCAGACGTTTTAAGGCAAATTTCAATGACAATTTTTCCAATTACCTGCGCCGTTTTCGCCTGGAAAAAGCATGTGAAATATTGTGTGAGTCTCAAGCATCTGTCACAGAGATTGCACGGCTGGTCGGATTTGACGACCCCAGTTATTTTACCAAATGTTTTCGCGAAACGTTTGGCGTGACACCGCGTACATACAAAAGAAAGCATGTTCTCGTATGAGTATGAGAACATGCTTTCTTTTTATATCTGTGTTTTTGCAAAGGATACTAAGGCATCGGGCGTGTTGTCGCATACCCCTTGGATGACAGCATCTAAAAGGATATCTAACGCTCTGCCGATCTCTTTCCCCGAAAAACCTAATGCTTGTAAGGCGTCACCGTTTATACGTAAATCTTTTAGCTGATAGCAAGGGTTTGTTTCTAAAAGCGTGAAAAGCGCCGTTTCGGTTTCCTGCCAAAGCGCTGTATCGCCGCATATTTTTTGCAGAACGACGATACGTAACAGATTTTCTTGCCCGTATGTACGTAATGCTTGTTTCAAGGTGACAACGTCTGTGGTGGGGGATAAGGATAACCCGTTTATAAGCGTACAAACCGTTTGGACAGTGGCATTATCGGCTTTAAACCGCCGTAAGATCGTCTCTGCAGGCGCGTCTTGTAACAAATATGCCCAACGCATAACGCTTTCTTTGGGAAACTTCTGTAAAGCGATTTTGCTTGTCACGTCAACTTCCGGTAGAATGTTCTGCCAAACATCCGGAAAATCGCTGAAAACAGCATCTGCAAAGTCACCGCACAGCGTTTTTTGCAATTCGGCATATATGCGCTCAATAGAAACGTATTGCAAACGGTCGGCAAGCGCACATGCCGCCTGTTTTGTTTTACTTTCCGCTTGTAAACCGTACGTGGCGGCAAATCGCAACAAACGTAAAATGCGTAACGCGTCTTCTGTAAACCGTTTGGTAGGGTCACCTACCGTGCGCAATACCTTGTTTTCTAAATCCGCTTTGCCGTCAAAGAAATCACCGATACCGTCAGCAGGGTGCCATACCATGGCGTTAACTGTAAAGTCTCTTCGCTTTACATCTTCGTACAACGATGCGGTAAAAGTGACGGCGTCGGGATGACGGCTGTCACGGTAATCTCCATCTACGCGGTAGGTGGTAATCTCAAACGGCACCCCGTCAAACAGCACCGTGACGGTACCGTGTTGGATGCCTGTCTCTATGACACGGCAATCTTTGAAAACGTCTTTGATTTGTGCGGGTAAAGCGGCGGTGGTAATGTCCCAATCAGTAGGGGATAATCCTAATAAGGTGTCCCGCACGCATCCGCCTACCGCGTGCGCCGCAAACCCGGCTTGCTCTAAACGCGCAATGACCGCCGCTGGTGCGGCGGGCATTGGCGGAGCAGGATATATCTTTCTCATTTGTTGTGTGCTTTCAGCAGGTTTTGTTTTTCGTCCCACAACGCTTGCGACAGGTCAACGTAGTATTTGTGCGGGTTTTCAAAACGCAATACTTCGTCCCACAAAAGGTCTACTTGGTTTTTGCAATATATGCGCAGTTCGTCTGCGGTGGGCAAGGTGTATACACATTCACCGTTTTTAAACAACTGTTGTTGCAGTTCGACGGCTTTGAAATTGTATACCAGTTTACGTTTCCAAGTGTGTTCGGGATCAAAAATCTCGTAATCTTGGCTGTCGTCAATGACTTCGTCACGTAAGGTCAGCACGTCCGCAAGCGCTTTGCCGCTTTCGCGGTCGTATAAGCGCCACAGTTTCTTGAAACACGGGTTGGTGATCTTGGCGATGTTTTCGCTCACCTTGATACGCGGGATGATGTTGCCGTTGTCGTCTTCGATGGCGGCGAGTTTGTACACACCGCCGAAAACGGGGTCGGAAGCGGCGGTGATCAGCCGTTCGCCGACACCGAAACTGTCAATTTTCGCACCTTGACGGATCATATCGCGTATAATGTACTCGTCCAACGAGTTGGAAGCGGTAATTTTACAATCGGTAAGACCTGCCGCATCTAACATCTGTCTCGCTTTTTTGCTGAGATAAGTAATATCGCCTGAGTCAATACGGATACCTTTTAAACGGCAACCCAACGGCTCTAACACTTCGTGATAGGTGCGAATGGCGTTGGGAATACCCGATTTCAAAACGTTGTAGGTGTCTACCAGCAAAATACAGTTTTTGGGATAGGTGCGTGCATACGCTTTGAACGCATCCAGTTCGTTGTCGAATAACTGCACCCAACTGTGTGCCATGGTGCCGAGCGCGGGAATACCGAAATCACGGTCCGCAATGGTACAAGCCGTACCCATACAGCCGCCGATATACGCCGCTCTTGCGCCGTAGATCGCACCGTCATACCCTTGCGCACGGCGGGAACCGAATTCCATTACTGCTTTGTCTTCCGAAGCACGCACAATGCGGTTGGCTTTGGTAGCAATTAAGGTCTGGTGATTCACCGTCAACAGAATCATTGTTTCAATAAACTGCGCTTGAATGGCAGGACCGCGTACCGTGACGATCGGTTCATGCGGAAAAATGGGCGTGCCTTCGGGTACTGCCCAAACGTCACACGCAAACTTGAAATTACGCAGGTATTCTAAAAACGCCTTGTTAAACAGTTTTTTGCTTTCTAAAAACGCAATATCTTCGTCGGTAAACGAGAGATTTTTTAAGTACTGCACTAACTGTTCTACACCTGCCATAATGGCGAACCCGCCACCGTCAGGCACACGGCGATAGAACATATCAAAATAGGTAATACGGTCACGGTTACCCGTTTCAAAAAAACCGTTAGCCATGGTGATTTCATAGAAATCGGTAAGCATCGTAAGGTTGTTTTTTTCAAAAGACGTCTGCATTGTTACCATCCTTTCTTAGATAAGCACTTTCAATTTGCCGTTTTCATCCAACTCGGTTTGTCCGTTTAACACCGCAATGGTGGAGCGGTACAGCAATGCGGGGTCTTCAAGGAAGTTTTCCTTAATGGCATTGGCCTGTAACGTGTCAATGGTGGCAACCGTCACCTTTAACATACTGCCGCCGCCCTCGGTCAATTCCAACGTGACGTTGTAGCCCGTTTCGGTTTTCTCGATTTCCACGTTGGCATCTTTTTGCTTGTGCATACGGGAAAGTAACGTCAGCGCAATTTTCACCGAACGGTCCCGTAAAACGTAGGGTAGGGAAGTGGACAAAACCGCGGCGATTTCCCTGCCCGTGTCGGTAATGGACATCAGTCCGCTGCCGCTTTCGGCAATGTGTCCCAAATCAATGAGTTTATCCATTGCTACACTTGTATCAAAGAAGTTCGCCATCCCGTTTCCTGCGATGATTTCTAAAATCATCGGTCTGGGGACGGGCTCTTTTACGCTGTGCAGTAAATAACATATTAACAGTTTAATGTCTTCCATAGACCGCAGTCCGCCGTAATCCACACCGGCAGAAAAAGTAGCACCCACAGTAATTGCCTCCGATTTTACATATATTTACTTTATTATAGCACACTTTTTTGAAAAAATAAACAGTAAATTACAGATTTATATATAGGGACAACCTGTTTTTGAAAACATAGTATGTACTGTATAAACGTTTCACGACGCGGCAACAATACAGATAAGGAGTGAAAAGTTATGCAGGTACGCAGAGGAGACATTTATTATGCCGATTTGAGCCCCGTTGTGGGCTCGGAACAGGGCGGCGTTCGTCCTGTGCTGATTGTGCAAAATAACGTAGGTAACCGTTTTAGCCCTACCGTGATTGCCGCCGCCATTACAAGCCAAAAATATAAGGCGAATTTACCGACCCATATTCAGGTACATTCTACCGACAGCGGCCTTGCCCGCGACTCGATCGTGCTGTTGGAACAAATACGCACCATTGACAAACAACGCCTGAAAGAACATATGGGACGTTTGGACGAGCAATCTATGATACGGGTGGATGAAGCGCTGCAAATCAGCTTTGGTCTCGGTGCCCATACCGAAAACTATACGGTTTAATGACCAACCAGCAAAACGCCCTTGCGACAAAAAAAGGTGTGTCAGCCGACACACCTTTTTTTGATACATATTTAGAAATAACGAAGCAAAGACACCACTTTACCCAACACCACAACTTCTTTGACGATAATCGGCTCAAAGTCGGGGTTTTCGGGTTGCAGGCGAATGTGGTCTTTTTCCACGAAAATACGTTTAACGGTGGCTTCGTCACCGATAAGCGCTACCACGATATCGCCGTTTTCGGCAATGGGCGTTTTCTTGACAATGACAACATCTTTATCAAAAATACCCGCGTTAATCATACTGGTACCCGACACGCGCAAGGCAAACAGATCACCGGGATTGTATCCGCCGCCGGAATAGGGGACGTATTCTTCCACTTCTTCCACCGCTAAGATAGGCATACCGGCGGTTACCTTACCCAGCAACGGCACACGCGCCACGTTTTCACCGGGCAGACGAATAGCGCGGTTTAAGCCGCTCTGACGATTGATGTACCCTTCATCTTCCAAAAGGCGCAGATACGCGTGTACGGTAGACGTGGATTTAATGCCCGTGGCGGTACAGATTTCACGCACCGACGGCGGCACGCCATCCTGCGCACGCTCTTTTAAGAAGGAGAGAACTTTCTGTTGTTTTTCGGTCAACGGTTTCATTTCGTTCATCCTTTCCATATACACAAATGCGATAGTTTGTTCGTTATAAAAAACACGGATTTTTCCTATGTTGTTCATATTATAACACATACTTTCCAAAAATGCAAACATTTGTTTGGCAAATTTTCAAAAATTTTATTGCACGTGGAAATATGCGCTGCTTATTGCACGCATTGTATGAAAATATTGCCAAAGCGTACGGAGTATGGTATAATTAAGATGTGCCATTGAATTTTTGGGCAAAAAAGGAACAAGCGAATCGTCACCCTATTTCCTGTCTCCCTTGACAATTTATTCCATATGCTTTATAATACGCTCAATTCTTGGGCGTATTATTTTTTTATGAAAGGTCGGTTTATATGTTTGAAAATGCAGGAAAGAAACTAAAAACTCTTGCTAAGGTCTTGTTTTGGATCGGTAGTATTCTCGGCACTTTAGGTGTGGTGGTAGCAAGTATTGTCACCGCTTCTGAAACAGAAGATGTGGCAGTCGCTGTTGTTCTGGTTATACTCTATTTTCTTCTTTTTACACCGCTGATATGGGTATCTCAATGGATTGTTTGCTTGTTCATTTCTGCAATCGGTGAATTGGTCGAAAACTCCGCCGAAATTGCAGACTATACATACGCACTTTCAAAACCATTCCGCACGCAGACCGTTAAACCAACTCCAAGGACACCGCAACACTCAATTTCTAAAGAAGATACTCCCCGCTTTGGTGATGCCTTCGGAGATAAACCAATGTCCCATATGAACCACAACAACGAAGAATAAGCAGATGGGATGGGGGACTGTCCTGCGTGTTGACATTCTCTGATTTCAAAAAAGTATTACAATCTATTCATATTTCGTTCACGCAACCGTTTTACGCGTATTGTATACTGTAACCGTACCCGATAAACGGAGACGCCGCAATCTCCGTTTCTTGTAAAAGGGTATATTTCCCCTCCTCAACACCCCTTTAATGCAAGAGATAAGCCCCGCTTTGTAAAAAAGCGGGGCTTATCCGTTTTTATGCTTGATTTTTATATGTATAATATGATATTATAATTTGGTATAGCCGAAAGGATGATGATAAATGGCGGAAAGAAAAGAACTCGCAAAGGTGTATGACCCTAAAGAGGTCGAAAAACGCATCTATGCTTTTTGGACGGACGGCGGATATTTTCATGCTACCGCGAATGCAAAAGATGAAAACGGTGTCGAAAAGAAACCGTATACTATCGTGATGCCGCCCCCGAATATTACGGGACAGTTGCATATGGGTCACGCGCTGGATAATACGTTGCAGGATATCTTGATTCGTTTCAGAAGAATGCAAGGGTATGAAGCGTTGTGGATGCCCGGCACGGACCATGCGTCGATTGCCACCGAAGCCAAAGTTGTAGAAGCGATGCGCGCAGAAGGCGTCACTAAAGATATGCTCGGTCGTGACGGCTTTTTGGAACGCGCGTGGGCGTGGAAAGAAAAATACGGCAACCGTATTGTCAGCCAGCTGAAGACGATCGGTTCTTCCTGCGACTGGGAACGCGAACGCTTTACGATGGACGAAGGGTGTTCTGCGGCGGTTAAAGACGTGTTTGTGCGTTTGTATGAACAAGGGCTTATCTACCGCGGCAGCCGTATGGTAAACTGGTGTACCAAATGTAAAACGTCTATCTCGGACGCCGAAGTGGAATATGAAGAAAAAGACGGCCATTTTTGGCATCTTTTGTATACCGTTAAGGAAACGGGTGAACAGTTGGAACTGGCTACCACCCGTCCCGAAACGATGCTCGGTGATACCGCCGTGGCTAT
>JAZPXM010000206.1:0-8169 GCA_045543675.1 Acutalibacteraceae bacterium | reverse complement strand
ATGATATTAAAGCCATTGACGAAGATGTACATATTAAATGCACAGGACAAAGCAATAAGATTATATTGGAAAACCTGAAACATATTGATTCTTTGGGTAAAAAAATAGAAATTCGTATTCCGTATGTGCCCGAATACAACTCTGACCAGATTGAAAAAATTGCAGAGTTCTTAAAACCATTAAAAAACATAAAAGCGGTAAAAGTTTTGCCTTATCATAATTATGCCGGTTCAAAATATGCGGCGCTTAATATGGAAAACACCTTACCACAAATATTACCCACCGAAGAAGAAATTAAAAATGCAGAAAAAATGTTGGTCCTATATTGACACACTCGTGAGCGGCAGTCCTATCATGCAAGACGGTAAATTGGTCGGCGCCATTACTCATGTCCTTGTCAACGATCCCACCCGCGGCTACGCTATTTTTGCGGAAAATATGCTGGAAACCGCGCAATCTGTAGGGCAGGAGAATGCCGCATAAAATGCTTGTACCGTCCGAAAAAAGTTGCATCGTAGATCGTAGGGGCGATTCACGAATCGCCCGCGGGTCATTAATGGAATATGTATCATAAAATCCCCGAAACCAGATATTGTTTCGGGGATTTTTCTTGTTTTTTATTACAAGAAGTGATACACTGGAAACAATAAAAGGGTACGCGAGGAGAATTGTATGAAAGTTTTATCGTTTGGTGAAATTCTGTGGGATGTATATCCCGATAAAAAATGTTTGGGCGGGGCTTCTCTCAATTTTGGCGCACATCTCGCTAAACACGGCGAAGACGTATATATGCTGTCTGCTTTGGGATGGGATGCATTGGGTGACGAAGCCGGAAAACAGGTGACGGCGTGGGGGATGAAAGACACTTTCGTGTCCGCGTTAGACACATTTGAAACAGGCAAATGTTTGGTGACCCTTGACGAACACGCCGTGCCGTCATACAATTTGCTGGAAGATGTGGCGTATGACCATATTTGCTGTGACAACATACCCGATATATTTGACGTTCTGTACTTCGGCACGCTGGCGTTGCGCGGGGAGTATAACCGTCGCGCGTTAGAAGGTTTGCTTACGTCGCATACGTTCAAAGAAGTTTTTGTGGACGTGAATATACGCGCACCGTTTTATTCTGCAGATACCGTACGCTTTGCGGTAAACAACGCCACTATTTTGAAAGTCAGTCTTGAAGAATTAAAAATGGTCGCGGATTTGCTTGGTATTGACAAATGTGAAGACCACGGTACTTTTGCTGCAACGCTTGCTGATAGTTTCAATAACCTGAAATTGATTATCATTACGCTTGGTGCAGACGGCGCGTACGCATACGATTGTGTGGCCAAAATGGCGTATTTTTCCCCTTCCGACAAGGTGAAAGTGGTTTCTACCGTGGGAGCGGGGGATAGTTTTTCCGCGGCGTTTATGCATACATATATGCAAGGGGCAGACATACCGACCTGCTTGACATACGCCAATACGGTGGCGTGCAAAGTGGTGTCCGAGATGGACGCAGTCCCGAATTATTCCATTGCTGATTTCGTTTTAAAAAGGTGATAACGATGTTTGCAGATATGCATACCCATTGTGAAGTGTCGCACGATTCGGTTTGTAAAATTGAAGATATGTTGTTGGCACAACGTGAAAAAGGCGTTCATATTTTTGCGGTGACCGACCATTGTGATACAATACGATATCGGGAAATGGATATTTACACGCCTATTAAACAAGCGGCAGACGAAGTGAAACGCTTGCGCGTACAGTATCCCGATATGGAAATATTGACCGGCGTGGAACTTGGTGACGGGTTTTTGTTTCCTGATGTTACAAAACAGGTGCTGTCGCTGTGCGACTATGACGTGGTCATTGCATCTACCCATTTTATTACCGTAGATGGCTTTAATATGTCGTTTTCGGATGTAGACTTTTCTGCTGTGGATATGAAAACGATACGGCGGTATCTCGCGGCGTATTTTGATGATTTGTTAAAAACCGTCGGGACGGTTGACGGGGATATTTTACCGCATATAGATTACCCGTTTCGGTATGTCAGGGAAAAGTATCATCGGGACATTTCCATAACGGATTTCACAGCGGAAATAGAACAGTTGTTAAAGAAATTGATTGCGCGGGGGATGGCTTTGGAAGTAAACACGGCACATCCCAAAGGCGTAATGCCCTTTTTGTTAAAACGGTATTATGCGTTGGGCGGACGGTTGATAACCTTGGGTTCAGATGCACACACGCCCCGAAACGCGGCGTTACGATTTGCCGAAGCCGCCGCTGTCTTAAAGGATATTGGTTTTGATGCAACATATTATTTCAAACAAAGAAAACCGTATGCCTTAAAATTATAAAAAAGCGACAATGCATTTGCATTGTCGCTTTTTTGCTATGCGTTTGAAGAAACAGCGCAGCGGAGAGAATCATGAGAAGAGGATTATTTCACTTTGTTAAGCACTAACGCCGAGAAACAGTAAGATGCTTGCTTTTTTCATTCTCTTCGCTCAACTTTCTTTTTTATTTCTTTCGCAAAAAGAAGCGCCCGTTTTCTTTTTGCTTAGTTATAATCCGCGGTAGCTTCTTCGCTATCGCAATCAAAGGAACAAATGGATTCCGAAATAAACGGTTGTTCAAAACCCAGTCCGCGCAAATCGGCGACAGTGCCCGCCATTTCCGCTTCGTACAATTTCCAGATAACGCGAAGGCCGGTAGTACTGGTATATCCGTTGGTAAGCGGTGTGGTGTTGTTCAACACACAGTCCACAAAATGTTCGATTTCGCCCGACGTGTTTTTGGCGTCACCGCCCTCTTTATCCCAAAGGATGGTTTCGCTTTTTTCTTCTTCGGGAATACCGACGTTGCGCAGCAACATCAATTTGTTTTTGTATTTGCCGGTGTTGCTGAACGAAAGTGTGCCTTCAGTACCGTAAATTTCCACCTTAAACCAGTTGGTAGTACCTTTGGCACCCCAGGTACCCGTATGATAACCGATAGTACCGTTTTCGAACTTAATAACCGCGTGGCTGGTGCCTTCACGGTCCATCCACGGCGTACCGCGGTTGGTGCCCATATGGGTACCGGTTACGGGATTTCCTAAGAACCATAACATGATGTCGATGTAGTGGCAACCGTGACTGAACGTTTGACCGCCGCCCATACCTGCGCAGGTCATCCAGGTGCCGCGCGTATCGCGGGCGGGGTTGTAGTGGTCGGTATATATGGTCATCTGGAACACGTCGCCGACAATACCCGATTCCATATATTCCTTCATTTTGTTAATTTCTTCCCAGAATCGTACGGGGTAGGCGGTCATTAGTGTGACACCGTGTTTTTCTGCGAGCGCGGTTAATTCAAGACATTCTTGCTCTTTGATACACAGCGGCTTTTCCATCAATACGTGTTTGCCGTTTTCGATGAAAAATTTACCTGCCGAAAAATGTAACTTGTGGGGGAGTACCACCAATACTGCATCTACATCCTCCAAAATGTTGTGATAATCGGTATCAAAACGTTCTGCACCCAGTATTTCCATTGCACGTTCGGCACGTTCCGCCATTAAATCGCAAACGACAGTCACTCGAAGAACGTCTTTCAACTTTTCGAAAGAATCTAAATGTTGCCCTGTCATATTACCGCAACCGATAATGCCTAAACGAATCATAAAAATCGCTCCTTTTCTTGACAAAAGTTGTTGGTGCTGTCATAATTATTGTAAAGCACCCGTTATTTGCAAACAATGTAAATTCTCACCAAAAACCTGCACGATTTTTATTATATGTATAATTAAGGAGAAACTTATGGTAACTTGTATTTTCGCTGCATGCAAGTTTGATCATATGGTGCTGACAAATACGCCTTGGGAAGAAAAAGAAAAAGAATATACGTTGCGTTGGATGATGCACGGTGAAGCGGAATTGACCATAAACGGCGAACGCTTCGAACTGCGTACGGGTGAGGTGGTAATAGCCGCGCCTAATACGGAAGTGGTTATGAAAGCGAAAGAAACCAAGAACATATCCTACGCAAAAACGTTTTTTAGCGGCGATTTGTCTTCATTATCACAGATTGTGTTTAATAAACCGTTTCCTTTGTACGGACGTGCAGGGGAAATATTGCTTGACTATTTCTATGCCGCGTCGCAGGTGTTTGGTGACGCCGCAAATCAGTCGGAAAACGCAATGCTGTTGCAGTATTGTAAGACGGCGCTTGAAATGTTTTTGCTACACTTGCATTTATCAAACAGTGAAGACCGCAGTCTGGTTTTGCCTGAACAGATGAAGACTTCCACCCACGCGAGCGACCAGCAACTCACCGAACAGATTAAAAACTATTTGTCTGCGCATCTGTCTGAGCCGATTACTTTGGAAATGCTTTCAAAAGATATCGGCGTCGGACAAAATACCGCTTTGCGGGTGTTTCGACAGGATGTCGGTATGGGTATTATGACGTATTTTACAAAGTTGCGTATTGATGAAGCTATACGATTGATTTGCGACACAGATTTGTCGTTTAGAAGCATCTCCGAACGCCTTGGTTTTGAATCGCCCGAGTATTTTTCGCGCGTGTTTAAGCGGGTTACGGGACTGACACCCACCGAATTCAGTAAACAACAGAGTAAGTGGAAAGGTTGCCTTGCGGGCTTTTTCTGCTGATATAGGGAGTATTTATGAGAGAATTGTCTGTTACAAAAATTACCGATGCGGTGGAGCGGTTGTGCATAGACGCGTGTTACCATCTGCCCGCAGATGTGAAAGATGCGATTTTGCGTTGCCGCGCCGTAGAAGACGGGGACATCGCAAAAACCATTATGGATAATATTATTGAAAACTATCGTATTGCAGATGCGGACAACGTGCCTATTTGTCAGGACACGGGTATGGCGTGCGTATTTCTGGAAATTGGGCAGGATGTTCACTTAGTAGACGGTGACCTTACTGAAGCAGTCAACGAAGGGGTGCGCCGTGGCTATCAAAACGGCTACTTGCGTAAATCTGTGGTTGCTGACCCGGTCCGCCGCGGCAATACGGGCGACAATACCCCTGCTATGCTGTATATCGATATTGTTGCAGGCGAAAACGTGAAGATTACGGTGGGTCCTAAGGGTTTTGGCAGTGAAAATATGAGCGCTGTGAAAATGCTTAAGCCGTCCGACGGTATCGAAGGTATCAAATCGTTTATTTTAGAAACGGTAGAAAAGGCGGGCCCCAATCCTTGTCCGCCGATGGTGATCGGTGTTGGTATCGGCGGTACGTTTGATAAAGTGACTTTGCTTTCCAAAAAAGCGCTGATGCGTCCTGTTAATACGTCCCACGCCGACCCGTATTATGCGGCGTTAGAAGACGAACTTTTAGAGAAAATCAACGCTTTGGGGATTGGACCGCAGGGCTTTGGCGGTAAAACAACCGCGTTAGCAGTGAATATAGAGACGATGCCGACACATATCGCAGGAATGCCGTGCGCCGTCAACATCAATTGCCACGCCACCCGCCATAAAACGGAGGTGTTGTGATGACAAGGCATATTACTTTACCCTTAACAGAAGCGATAGCCAAAACGCTCAAAGCGGGGGACACGGTACTGTTGTCGGGTGAGATATATACATCCCGTGATGCAGGGCATAAACGGATGTGCGAAATGTTGGCACGCGGCGAAAAATTGCCGTTTGATCCTATGGATGCGACCATATATTACGTGGGTCCTACACCTGCTAAGCCCGATGCAGTTATTGGTTCTGCCGGTCCTACCACCAGCGGTAGAATGGATGCGTATGCCCCAACAATGCTGTCTGTCGGCGCGCGCGGTATGATAGGAAAAGGTGCGCGAACGGAAACGGTCGTTGCAGCAATGAAACAATACAGCGGCGTATACTTCGGCGCTATCGGCGGCGCGGGTGCATTGTTGGCAAAATGCGTGCAAAAAGCGGAAATGATTGCTTTTGAAGATCTCGGTGCGGAAAGTTTATGTAAATTAACGGTGAAAGATATGCCTTTGACAGTAATTATAGATTGTAAAGGAAATAACCTTTACGAGATCGGACGACAGCAATATTTGCAATCACATCGATAAAAAGGTGTCTATCCGCGGATAGACACCTTTTTATATTTATAACAAGTAATTTTCGCCTATGGATTTGCGGTATTGACCGGGCGTCATACCGGTTTGCTGTTTAAAAATCTTGTTGAGATACTGTTGGCAACCAAACCCGCAACTTTCGGCGATATAGCCGATGCTGTTTGCACTGTCCCACAGCATCTTTTTGACGGTGTTGATACGGCAGATAATGAGATAGTCGTGAGGTGTCTTTCCAACGGCGTTTGTGAAAAGGGTGTGAAAGTAGGTCTTGCTTAAATTCACCGTTTTAGCAATGTCTGCGAGTGAAATATTTTCTGTTGCATGTTGCTCGATAAACCGTTTTGCGGTACGGATAACGTCAGCGGTTGCTTTGTCTTGTATCGTCGGTGCCGCCGCGTCATTCAGTATCACGTCTAAAACGGCAAGCAGTTTACTATATAATCGTAGCGGGTTAGATTCGCTTTGCTCAGATATGATAATGATATCATCTAATAGTTTTTTGACCTTTTCAGCATGGTTGCAGAAAAAGTACTCTTCCGCCGCTGTTAACCGCGCAGCAAGGTCACCGTCTGCCTTGAATTTTAGGAATTGGGTAGAGAAGGGGAGCGCTGTATGGCGCACCTGCCCAGGCTTGGCTATCTGTATATAATGTTTGTGTATATGGTATGCTTTGTCGTCGCAGTAGGTGATACCGCCATCATTTTGATAAAACTCAATTTCGAACATTTCCGCTACGCGCCGCGGTGTGTGCAAAGAATCGCCAAACTGTTCTGCTGAATGAAAATAGCCGCAAACGATATCTGTCGGTAAAGATAACACAAAACCACCACCGTAAGATAAGTTAAAAAGTGCGTAAGATTTTATCTATAATTTTACGCTTTTCAATGGTATGATACAATAAAAAATGATAAATGTAAAGGGTGGTTTTTTATGAATAAAAAAGTAAATGTTACCGTTGGCAAATTGGTCATCCCCACATATCCTGAACCCGCGGCGGAAGAATTTCCGATGTTTGCGGAAAACCGTGTGCATCAGCGTACCAGCGGCAGACCGTATCCTAACAAGGTGGTAATGGAAGTAGACCGTTCCCACAAAGAAGACAGAGAATATACGGTTGTTACCCTTGAGAACAAATATGTGAAGATTGAAATTCTCCCTGAAATCGGCGGCAGAGTATATTCTGCTTTGGATAAAACGACGGGGTACGATTATTTCTATAAACAGCACGTAATTAAACCTGCGCTTATCGGCGTGCTCGGCTCCTGGATTTCGGGCGGCGTGGAATTTAACTGGCCGTTCCATCACCGTGCATCCGGTTTTATGCCGTGCGATTATACGGTTGAAACACAGACTGACGGTACGGTTATTTGTTGGCTTTCCGAACACGATCCCATTGACCGTATGAAAGGTATGGTTGGTATTGTTTTACATCCCAATGCCAACTACTTTGAGACCCGTATGCGTTTGTATAACCGCACCAATACAACCCGCTCGTTTTTGTGGTGGGAAAATGCGGCGGTGCTGGTGAATGAACAGTACCAGATCTTCTTCCCGCAGGACGTTACGTACGTTAATTTCCATTATTTGAAATCCCGTACGACCTATCCGATTGCCGGTAACGGCGTTTTTAACGGTATCCCGATGGATACCGACCGCGACATTTCATGGCATAAAAACACGAAACAAGCAACTTCTTATTTCGCTTCGTATTCTGATTATGATTTCTTCGGTGGCTATGACCACGGCAAAGGTTGCGGTGTGGTGCATATCGGTGATCACCACATTTCTCCCGGCAAGAAGATGTTTACGTGGGCATATTGCCAGTTATCAAAATCGTGGGAAAATGCACTTACCGATACCGATGGCGAATATGCCGAATTGATGGCAGGGTCGTACTCGGATAACCAGCCGAACTTTGCGTGGCTCGAACCCTATGAAACCAAACAGTTCTCGCAATATTGGTATCCGATTTCGGGACTTGGCACGCCTACTTTTGCCAACTTGCATTGTGCATTCAAAATTGACCGTGAAAACGGTGTCTTGAAAGTACAACCTACCGCTTGTTATGATAATGCAACTATCCGTGTATTTGACGGCGAA
>JAZPXM010000205.1:0-4962 GCA_045543675.1 Acutalibacteraceae bacterium | reverse complement strand
GGCAGGTTTGCTGTCGCCTACTTTGGCAGAAGAATTTTCCGAGCCCTATGTGCGTCGGATAGTAGAAGCGGTGCAGGAAGACACTTTTGCGGTTATTTACCATAACTGCGGCGACGGTGCTATTGCTATCATCGATTCTATTTTGCGTACCGGAGCGGCGGCGTATCATTTCGGCAATGCCATTGATATGGCTCAAATGATGCTCCGTATTCCGTTGGATACCATTGCTATGGGTAATGTTGACCCGGCGGCGGAGTTCTGCAACGGCACGCCGCAGTCTATTCGAGAAGCCACGTTAAAAGTGATGAATGCTTGCTGTGGCTATAAAAATTTCGTTATTTCTTCCGGTTGCGATATTCCGCCACACTCCAAGTGGGAGAATATAGAGGCGTTTTTTGCGGCGGTGAATGCGTTTTATGAAAACGGAACGTGTTGAGATAACGCTCAACGGTACTACCCGCACAGTAGAGCGGGGCATCCTGATAAGTCAGGTGTTGACCCCTGCTCACGGGGTATCGTTGGTATGCGGCGGTAAGCGTCGGTGCCGCAAATGTCGGGTGCGTGCCTTTGGAGAATTGAGTGCGCTCACAGCAGAGGAAACGGCGTGTTTTACGGCGGCGGAACGGCAGGCGGGATACCGTTTGGCGTGTTGTACCACGATAGAAGGCCCCTGCCGTATTCAGACCGATACTGCGGGAGACTCCCGTATCTGCGCGGCGGGGGTTATGCCGCATTTTATATGGGATACGCAGTTTACCAATTACGGTGCCGCTATAGATATCGGCACCACCACTTTGGCGTTGCATCTGTATGACTCTCATCGCTTGCGGGCAGAGATAACCGCCCCTAATCCCCAAACGTTTTTCGGTGGAGATGTCATTTCGCGTATCACTCGATCATTGGAGGGTGATGGCGACGCATTGGCAACCTGTATTCGTGAAGCGGTGGCAAAACTATTGGAAGAGGGTGCGGCTACAGCCGACATCCCTGTGACAGCTATAGAACATATCGTTATCACCGGCAATACAACAATGCTGTATCTGCTTACCGGGCGGGATGTGCATTGTTTGTCCCGCGCGCCTTTCCAAGCGGACCATCTGTTTGGTGAGACGGTATCGGCAGCTACATTGGAACTGCCTTGTTTGCACGCATCGGTGTATCTGGCACCGTGTATTTCCGCCTTTGTCGGCGGGGATATCACCACGGCATTGCTGGCCGCCGGTATGGAAAGGACGGCAGATACCGCTTTGATGGCAGATATCGGCACAAACGGTGAGATCGTTTTGCACCATAACGGCGAATTGCTTTGTTGTGCCACCGCTGCAGGTCCTGCGTTTGAAGGGGCAGGTCTCTCTATGGGTATGGCAGGTAAAGCCGGTGCTATTGACCGCCTGTTTGTGGAAAACGGGCAGTTGCGGTTTCATGTTATAGATGAGATTTCGCCTGTCGGTGTATGCGGAAGCGGTATTGTCGATGCTGTTGCTTGCCTGCTGGAAACGGAACAACTGGACGAGAGCGGTTTGTTGGAAGATGACCCGACCACTCTGGGCGGCACGGTTTCGCTGAGCGGCAAGGATGTGCGTATGATTCAATTGGCTAAAGGTGCTATCCGTGCAGGTATCGAGACGCTGTTGCGTCACGCGCAGATTACCGCGGGAGACCTACGGGAACTATCTATTGCGGGTGGTTTCGGCAGTTATATTGATATTGCCAATGCGATGTGTATCGGATTGATTCCGCGTGTTTCCGTTGATCGTGTACGGGTGCTGGGGAATGCGGCGCTGGCAGGTGCGGATATGATACTGCTGGATAAAAGTGCCGTTTCTCGGGCGGTTGCCATTGCTGCGCGTGCCCGCACCGTAGAACTTTCCAATGACCCGATTTTCCAAGAACAATATATGGAAAATATGGGTTTTTGGTGTGAGTAAAACAGAAACAGGCATTGCACGCTGTGCACATAACGATCGATCTTGTTGCAACCGATGCAACCACCGTTGCTGTCCCAACAACTACGATAACCACTACGCAGACGTCTGCCACAACAAAACCCACTACGGAAAATTGGCAGAACAACGACGGGTGGAGCGATTTTATGTAAAGAAAACAGCCACAACAGTTTTACTGTTGTGGCTGTTTTCTATATAGGCTTCCCGAAAAGTGTTGACAAAATCTATACTTCGTGTTACGATGTATTACGCGATAGGGGGTATTATATGGATGTGCAATTAAAGCGTGGGCTTTTAGATGTATGTGTGCTGGCGGCGATCAAAAATGAAGATTCGTACGGATACAAGATCATCAAAGATATGAAGCCGTATATGACATTGTCCGAATCTACTTTATATACCATTTTAAAACGCTTGGAAACGGCAGGTATGCTGACCGTGCGCTCGGTAGAACACGGCGGCAGATTGCGGAAATATTACCGTATTACCGACGCAGGTAAGCAGCGTATCTATGAATTCCAAGAAGAATGGGATGAAATGGTATCTATATATCGTTTTGTGACACGGGGGGATGAACGCCATGACTAAATTACAATTTCTGTTAAACTTGCACGATAGATTATCGGATTTGCCACAGGATGACGTAGAAGAACGGTTGCGCTTTTATAGCGAAATGATTGAGGACCGTATGGAAGACGGGCTTTCGGAGGAACAAGCGGTGGAAGAAATAGGTGCGGTGGATGCGGTTGCTGCACAGATTATCGCGGATACCCCTTTAACCAAAAACGCTAAAGAAAAAATCAAGCCGAAGAGACGGCTGAAAGTATGGGAAATCGTGTTGTTGGCGATAGGGTCGCCCGTATGGGTTTCTTTGCTTGTTGCCGCATGTGCCGTTGCCGTATCGTTGTATGTGGTGCTGTGGAGTGTGATAGTGTCGCTGTGGGCGGTATTTGCGGCAGTAATTGGCACCGCTGTGTGCGGTATCGCGTGCGGCGCGGCTGTTGCCGTTATCGAATACACCCTTTCGGGCGTGGCATTACTCGGCGTGGGTATTGCGTGCATAGGACTTGCCGTTTTGCTGTTTTTCGGGTGTAAAGCAGTAACTAAAGGCACGGTAGTGCTTACCCGAAAAGGCGTTTCGAGTATTAAAAATATGTGTATCGGAAAGGGGAATGCGGTATGAGAACACAAACGAAAATATGGCTCTGCATTGCTGTCTCTCTTTTGCTGATCGGCGGTATTATTTTCGGCGGTGCGATGATGAAACTGAACTGGGATTTTACAAAACTGTCTACGACGCAGTTTGTGACCAACACATACGAAATAACAGATGCCTACAAAGATATTTTTGTTATTATAGATACGGCAAATCTCTCATTTGTACCGTCGAAAGACGGTGTTTGCAAAGTGGTGTGTTATGAAGAACAGAACGCACAACACAAGGTCGCGGTGCAGGATGGCATATTGACCGTGCAGGCAGAAAATGAGAAAAAGTGGTATGAGCATATCGGTATTCACCTTGACACACCTATGGTTACCGTATATATGCCGCAAGGTGCGTATGGTGCGCTGAACGTAAATTTTGCTACGGGTAGCGTGGAAATACCGCAAACTTTTACGTTTGACAATATAAAAGCGCAGGGTAGTACGGGATATGTCACTAACCTTGCGTCCGCGACAGGCGATATAAAAATTTGGACGAGTACGGGGGCTATTCGTGTGGAAAACGTGAATGCTTGCAGTTTAGATCTTGCCGTTTCCACAGGAAAGGTAACCGTCAGCGACATTGCCTGTACGGGTGACGTGGCGGTGAGTGTCAGCACGGGTAAAACCGCTTTAACCAACGTGAAATGTGCAGGTGTTGCTTCCGACGGCAATACGGGGGATATATCTATGAAAAACGTGGTTGCGCAAAACGCGGTTTCCATCGTGCGTACCACGGGTGACGTGACTTTTGACGGGTGCGATGCCGCGGAGATTGCGGTTACCACCGACACGGGTGATGTGAAAGGCAGTTTGCTGACGGATAAAGTGTTTATCGCGCAGAGTGACACGGGACGTATCCGCGTTCCCGAAACCACAAACGGCGGCAAATGCAAAATTATCACTGATACGGGTGACATCGAGATACACGTGACAAAATAACTGGACTTTCGACCGAAAGTGTGCTACATTTAGAAAAACGGTTTTTGAAGGTGACAGAATGACCAAAGTACTGCTGATACGGCACGGAGAAAGTGAAGCAAACTTGCGAGACGTTTTGCGGGGCATTATAACCCCGATTTGACCGAACGCGGCAGGGAACAAGCGGCGTGTACCGCGGCGTTTTTACAAGAAAAGTATACGGTTGATGCGATTTACAGCAGCGACTTGCGACGCGCGTGTCAAACCGCGAAGCCGATTGCGGATACCTTTGATTTACCCATCATTCCCGATAGAGAAATGCGTGAAATCTTTGCCGGCGATTGGGAAGGCGTACCGTTTTACGGTATCAAAGACACCCACCCGCAAGCGTTTCACATTTGGCTAACAGACTTGGGGAATGCGGTGTGTCCTAACGGCGAATCGGTGGCAGAACTGTCCGAGCGGGTATATAAAGCGGTTACCCGTATTGCCGCTGAAAATGACGGAAAAACGGTGGTCATCACCACCCACGCTACGCCGATACGTGCACTGCAATGCCGCTTTTCCGGCAAACCGTTGACCGCCATTCAGCATATTGCATGGGTCAGTAATGCTTCTGTCACCGAGATAGATTACGAAAACGGGCAATTTACATTGGTAAACATAGGGCAGGACGCCCATTTAGCAGAAATGCGTACCACCTTACCTGATGATGTATAAAAACCACCCGCCGTAAGGGAGTTGCGGTAAAGGATTTGATGAAACTTGCGGCTGCACTTGGCCCCCTTGCCTAAAGGGGGCTGGATTTCGCCGTAGGCGAAAGACTGGGGGATATATCCCTCCACCACCGCTTGCGCGGCGGTCCCCCTCCCTTTAGGCAAGGGAGGCAGGA
>JAZPXM010000204.1:0-12516 GCA_045543675.1 Acutalibacteraceae bacterium | reverse complement strand
CACCATTCTCACTTTAAACTGAATATTCCTCCTTAGCTCAGTCGGTAGAGCGCGCGGCTGTTAACCGCGTTGTCGTTGGTTCAAGTCCAACAGGGGGAGCCAAACGAAAATCCGTTCTCGTAAGAGGGCGGATTTTTGTTTGTATTATTCACTATGCATTTTTCACTATTCATTATTCATTAAAGAACGGATTTTTTGAATGAATAATGAATAATGAAGTCGCTTCGCTGATGAATAATGAATAATTATTGCGGCTTTGCCGCTTTTATGATATAATACACCCAAAGGTTGGTGATTTTATGGAAATTAAAGCAAGGTGCAAATACGATTTAGATTCAGTAAAAGCATTAACACATTTAACGATGTATAAAAAAGCTGACCCTAGAAAGCGCTTGATATTTTGGTCTGCTGCTTTTGCGATTCTTTTTATGATCATAATTTTAGAAATGATTGCTTTTGGTTTTGATACAACTTTGGCTGTGTTACTCGGTGTAGAAGTTTTTGGACTATTGCTGATATATTTTTGGTATTTTATTATTCCAAAGATACAATACAAATCATTAGCAAAAATGCAAAATGTAGAAAATGCGTATGTTTTTTACGATAATGTTTTGAAAACTTTTACAAGAAACCAAGAATACAATGGAGAAGCAGAGATTGAATATTCTTTGTTTGTAAAAGTTTATGAAACAACAAAATATTTGTTTCTGTATCAAACAAACAATCAGGTTTTTATTGTTGATAAATCTACCGTTGAGGGTGGAACAGTTGATGAAATCAGAAACAAATTATCCGCTTTCGTAAAAGATAAGTACTTTATTTGTGAATATTAAAGAAAATCAGGTTTCAGTTTGTGTTATCATCACAAAAGGGATGTGATAGTATGAAAGAAAACATTTTAGCAGATAAAGCCATTGTTTTTGCGGCGAGAATTGTTAAATTGCACGACTTTTTGGTTAAGAGCAAAAAGGGATTGCCCATCGCAAAGCAAATTATCCGCAGTGGCACAAGTATTGGTGCAAATATCAACGAAGCAAACTACGGACAAAGCCCCGCGGATTTCATTTCTAAAATGCACATTGCACTGAAGGAAACCGCTGAAACGGAATATTGGATAAAATTATTGCATTTATCTGAATATATCGACGAGAAAATGTGCAATTCTTTGCTTGGTGATTGTTTGGATATCAAGCGAATGCTGATTGCGTCTATCAACACAGCAAAAGAGAACAGCAAATAGAATATCCAACCCAAACAAAAAATCCGTTCTCGCAAGAGAGCGGATTTTTGTTTGTATTATTCACTATTCATTTTTCACTATTCACTATTCATTATTCATTATGCATTTCTTTCTCCAACTCTCCTGCACGTTGTTTGGAAACAGCACGCAGAGTGGGCGCGGGATAGGGAGATGCTTCGCCGCCGATACCGTACAGAAAATACAGCCCCTCGGGGGTGCGGTACAACCGTTCTTCATACCCTGCCGGGTCGCCGTACTGCCCGTTTGCACGACGGGCGACAAGAGTAGCGGTGTCGGTGTCATATACTTTGCCACGTAACGTTCTTTGCATGATAAAACCTCCTTTTGATTACAGTATATGGCGTTTATACTGCAAAACACATCGTTTTTTGACGAATGATAAAATTTTTGAAAAATATTTTTTATCCCGTAAAACCGCGCCACATCTGCAAAAAAAGCACTTTTTTAGGTGGCTTTATACTGCAAAAACCCGAAAAATTGAAAAATGCCATTGACAAAAGTGAAAATACCGCATAATATTTTTGTGTGACAACGCGCTTGCGCGTGTTATGAATTTCGAAAGGATGAATACCTATGATAATGGAAAAAATCGCCGCTTTGTTGGCAGAACAGTTTGAAGTAGACGTTGACAGCATTACCGCTGACACGGATTTTGTGGAAGATCTCAATGCGGACTCTCTGGACGTTGTAGATATGCTGATGTCCTTGGAAGATGAATTCGACGTAGAGATCCCCGATGAAGAGATTGAAAACATTCACACGGTGGGTGACCTGGTCTCCTTTATCGAAGAGCATATGTAATCAACACGCGGGGAAGGGATGCCTTCCCCGCCTTTTTTTGAGGTGAGACAATGGCGTGGCGGATACGACCGATGACAGAAGCGCATATTCCTGCGTTAGCGGAAATTGAAAACTTAAGTTTTGCGGCGCCGTGGTCGGCGGACGCCTTGCGGGAAGAACTGTGTAATCCGCCTGCCGTTTTCCTGGTAGCGGAAGCCGAAGACGGCACCCCTGTGGGGTATGCGGGGATGCACGCGGTGGCGGGAGAAGGCTTTTTTACCAATGTGGCAGTACACCCTGCATACAGACGGCAAGGGGTGGCGGATGCGTTGATACAGGCGCTGACCGCTTACGGCAGTGAACACAATTTTTACCGTTTGGCATTGGAAGTACGGGTGAGCAACGATGCCGCCATTCGGTTGTATGAAAAACACGGTTTTGTAAAAGACGGCATCCGTCCGCGGTTTTATACCGCACCTACAGAAGATGCCGCGATGTATTCTTTGTATTTCGGGGGAAAGAACGGATGTATATTTTAGGCATAGAATCTTCCTGCGACGAGACCGCCGCCGCGGTGGTTAAAGACGGCAGGGAAGTGGTATCTAACGTGGTGGCGTCTCAGGTGGAAGAGCACCGTTTATACGGTGGTGTTGTTCCCGAGATCGCGTCCCGCCGTCACGCCGAAGCAATCTCCGGCGTGGTGGAAGCCGCACTTGCGCAAGCCAATATGTCGCTGGCGGACATAGACGGTATTGCGGTGACCCATGCGCCCGGTCTTATCGGGGCGTTGTTGGTCGGTGTCAACTTTGCAAAGGGGTTGGCGCTTGCGGCGGGCAAACCGCTGATTCCGACCCATCATTTGCGCTCGCATATTGCGGCGAATTTTCTGGCGCATCCCGACCTGCAACCGCCCTTTTTGTGTCTTATCGTGTCGGGCGGACACAGCCATATCGTGCAGGTAGATGACTATACCTCTTTTCGGGTTATCGGGCGCACACGTGACGATGCTGCGGGGGAATGTTTTGATAAGGTCGCGCGTATGATGGGTATGCCGTACCCCGGCGGTGTAGCGTTGGATAACGCCGCCGAGCGGGGCGATCCCGATGCGTACACGTTGCCCCGTCCGCGTGTTGACGGCAGTGCGTACGACTTTAGTTTTTCCGGCTTAAAAACCGCCGCGATCAATCTGCTGCATAACGCGGAGCAAAAAGGGGAAACCCTAAATAAAGAAGACGTGTGCGCGTCGTTCCGTAAGGCGGTGGTGGATATGCTCAGTACCAATTTTTTGAAAGCCGCAGAAGATACGGACGCTAAAACGCTGGTGCTGGCGGGCGGTGTTTCCGCTAACAAAGGGTTGCGCGCCAGAATGGAAGCGGAATGTCAAAAACGCGGGCTGAAACTGTTCGCACCGCCGCTGTCTTTGTGCGGTGATAACGGTGCCATGGTTGCGGCGCAAGGGTATTTTGAATTAGTACACGGCAATACGGCAGGTATGGATCTGAATGCAGTAGCATCCTTGCCCATAGACTGTTAAAAATGTGTGAAAAATGTGTCAAAAATCCGTTATACCTATTGAAATTTGCAAAAAAACAAGTATAATGATAAATGACAAAGATTGGCGTACAAAAAGTGAGCCGACCGAAAGGAGAAAGACTATGACTAAGAATGCATCTATCCTGCAATGGTTAGACGAAAAACAGAAATTGCTCCGCCCTGATCAGGTGGTTTGGATCGACGGTAGCGAAGCCCAGCTTGAAGCGCTTCGCGCTGAAGCGTGCCAGACGGGTGAAATGATCAAATTAAACGAAGAAAAACTTCCCGGTTGCTACCTGCACCGTACCGCTGTCAACGACGTGGCGCGTGTGGAAGGCCGCACCTTTATCTGTGCACCTACCAAAGAAGAAGCAGGTCCTACCAACAACTGGATGGATCCCGCGGAAGCGTATAAAATGCTGGACGATATCGCGCGCGGCAGTTATCAGGGCCGCACTATGTATATCATCCCCTATTCTATGGGTCCCGTAGGTTCTCCGTTTGCAAAATACGGCATCGAACTTACCGACTCCATCTACGTTGTACTGAATATGGCGATCATGACCCGTGTAGGTGTGGATGTGCTGGAAGCGTTGGGTGACAGCGAAGACTGGATTCGCGGTATTCACTGCAAATGTGAAATCGACGAAGAAAAACGCTATATCTGCCATTTCCCGCAGGACAACACCATTTATTCCGTTAACTCCGGTTACGGCGGCAACGTTCTGCTCGGCAAAAAATGTTTTGCATTGCGTATCGCTTCTTATCTCGGCCGTAACGAAGTCTGGATGGCTGAGCATATGCTCATCTTGGGCGTAGAATCCCCCGACGGTGATATCAAATATATCGCGGCGGCGTTCCCGTCTGCTTGCGGCAAAACCAACCTGGCTATGCTTATTCCGCCGGAGTACTACAAAGACAAGGGCTACAAAGTATGGTGTGTCGGTGACGACATTGCGTGGATGCGCATAGGCGAAGACGGTCGTCTGTGGGCGTGCAACCCCGAAAACGGTTTCTTCGGCGTTGCGCCCGGCACCAATATGAATTCCAATCCCAACGCGCTTATCTCCACCCAGAAAGGCACCATCTTTACCAACGTTGTGCATAATCTGGACGATAACACCGTGTGGTGGGAAAAACTGGATAAAAATCCGCCGAAAAATGCTATCAACTGGAAAGGCGAGAAATGGGATTGCACCGACGGTTCCAACGGCGCACACCCCAACTCCCGCTTCACCGCTCCTGCGAAAAACTGCCCCTGCGTATCTGCGGAATTCGACTCCCATCAGGGTGTGCCGATCTCCGCTATCGTATTCGGCGGTCGCCGTGCAAAGACCGCACCGCTGGTGTACCAGTCGCATGATTGGAACCACGGCGTGTTCGTAGGTTCTATTATGGCTTCCGAGACCACCGCTGCCGCTACCGGCGCTGTGGGTGTTGTACGTCGTGATCCGATGGCAATGTTGCCTTTCTGCGGCTATCATATGGCTGATTACTGGGCACATTGGATCGCCATGGGCGAAAAACTCGGCGACAAAGCGCCTAAGATCTTCAACGTTAACTGGTTCCGCACCGACGACGAAGGCAACTTCATCTGGCCCGGCTTCGGTGACAACCTGCGCGTGCTCAAATGGATTCTTGACCGTTGCGAAGGTAAAGCTGACGCTAACGAAACCGCTATCGGTTATGTGCCGAATGCAGAAGATATTGACCTGACCGGTCTGGACTTTGACATCGAGACCTTGAAAGGTATTCTCGAAGTTGACAACGATCTGTGGAAAGCAGAGCTGGACGGCATTGCCGAATTCTACGCGAAATTCGGTGACAAACTGCCCGCCGAACTGAAAAAGCAGCTCGCTGCTCTTACCGAACGTCTCGGCTAAAACGACGTTGCGAGCGGCATAGTCCGAAAGGGCTATGCCGCTCTTATGCTTTTTGATCGATTATTTTGAAAAAAGGAGGTCTTGCCCGTGTATTTTTCTTCTCGTGATACAGCGTTTCGCTATCCGTTTGGCGCGGTAAAGGAAGGTACGGCTGTACATTTTCGTATACAGATACCGCGCAATTGGGGTTGTACCGAAGCGGTATTGCGTGTCACGTGTGACCGTAGACCCGAACGGCGCGACGGTATGTTTTGGGCAGGACAGCCTACTCCCCAAACCGAATGGTGGGAGTGTGACTTCACGCCTGCTGTCGGTATTTACCGTTACGGCTTTGAATGTGTGTGCCGTGACGGTGTGACCCGCTATTTGACCGCGTTGCCGGACGGTACCGCGGCAAAAAGCCGTGAAGCGGGCGCTATGTGGCAACTGACCTGTTATGACAGTAACTTTAAAACGCCCGACTGGTTGGCAGGCGGTGTGTTTTATCAGATTTTTCCCGACCGCTTTTATTGTTCGGGCACCCCGAAAGACAATGTCCCCGATGACCGCATTTTGCGTAAAGATTGGGGTGGACAACCCCATTGGGAACCGGATAAACAAGGGCGGGTATTAAACAACGACTATTTCGGCGGTGACTTAAAAGGTATCGAGCAAAAATTGCCGTACTTAGCATCTTTGGGGGTCACCTGCCTGTATATAAACCCCATTTTCGAAGCCCATTCCAACCACCGTTACGATACGGCGGATTATGAAACTGTTGACCCGTTGCTGGGTACTGCGGACGATTTGACCGCACTGACAGATGCCGCCAAAAAACTGGGTATACGGGTGATTTTAGACGGCGTTTTCAGCCATACGGGTGCTGACAGCCGCTACTTTAACCGTTACGGCAGATACAGAACGGCAGGGGCGTATCAGAGTATTGCATCTCCGTTTTACCCATGGTATCAATTCCGCCGTTGGCCCGCCGATTACGCGAGTTGGTGGGGATTTGAGACCTTGCCCGAGATTGATGAACTGTCGCCTGCGTTCCGTGGCTATATTGCAGGGGACAACGGTATTGTACGGCAATGGTTGCGGCGCGGTACAAGCGGTTGGCGTCTGGACGTTGCGGACGAACTACCCGACCAGTTTATTGATGCCTTGCGTGCGGCTGTCAAAGCGGAAGACCCCGACAGCCTACTGCTCGGCGAAGTGTGGGAAGATGCCAGCAACAAGGAAAGTTACGGGCATTTGCGCCGTTACCTGTTGGGCGGACAGTTGGACAGCGTGATGAACTATCCCTTTGCGGATGCGATCTTAAAATTCTTGACGGGTGGCTCTACGGCGGCATTTTTCAACACGATAGAAAGTATCGTGGAAAATTATCCGCCCGAAGTAACGCGTTTATTGATGAACCATATCGGCACGCACGATACGGCGCGTGCTTTAACCGTGTTGGCGGGTGAACCTGCCCGCGGACGTGCAAGGCGCTGGCAATCCGCGCAAAAACTGACCGCAGAGCAGAAAAAACGCGGCAAAAAACTGCTGAAACTGGCGTCTTTGTTGCAGTTCTGCTTGCCCGGTGTACCGTGTGTGTATTACGGTGACGAAGCCGGTATGGAAGGGTATAGTGACCCCTTTAACCGCGGTTGTTATCCGTGGGGCAAGGAAGACGCAGAGTTGCTGAAATGGTATCAAGGACTGGGTAAGATGCGTAAAGACGCCGCACCGTTGGCGGAAGGGAATTTTCGCGCCGTACGCGGCGGCGGTGATATTCTCTGCTTTATCCGCGAAACCGAAGACGGGGCACTGCTGTGTGCCGTTAACCGCGGCAATACCATAACGGGTATGGCGGTGCCTGCGCCGTTTGACACGGCAAAAGTGTTGTACGGCGACGGCACGTTGAAAAACGGTGTAGTCACTGTGCCGGCAATGTCCGGCGGCGTTTTCCTTTTGGAAAAATAAATTGTTGACAACCAAAAAAATTGTGATACAATAATGCTGTAATAAATATATATGGCGATGAGGGAGAGAGTACCGCTCTCAAAAGCATGGACAGAGAGCCGTTGGTTGGTGTGAAACGGTGATGCTGACAGCGGGAAGAACACTCCGTAGCCGACGGAAGAAAGGCGTATGCTTAGTAGACCCGTCCGTCACACCGCGAAAAGGTGATAAAAGAGGACCGTTTTTCGGTCAATTTGGGTGGTACCGCGGAAGATGTCTTTCGTCCCATTTTGGGATGAAAGGCGTCTTTTTTTGTATGTTTATCCCGTAAATTTCATAGACTAATTTAACGGAGGGAACGTTATGTTAAGAACGCACACTTGTAATGAACTCAATCTTAATCACATCGGTCAGACCGTCAAACTCGGCGGTTGGGTAGAAACCGTCCGCGACCACGGCGGCGTTTTGTTCGTGGACCTGCGCGACCATTACGGTGTTACCCAGGTGGTATTGTCCGACGACGCCATGCTTACGGGCGTCAATAAAGAAACGGTGGTACTGATTGAAGGTACCGTTACTAAGAGAGATGAAGAAACGGTAAACCCGAAACTTGCCACGGGTCTTGTGGAAGTACGCGCGGAAAAACTGGAAATTTTAGGGCCGTCTCAGCAGAATTTGCCGTTTGAGATCAACACATCTACGCAGATTCGTGAAGATGTGCGTTTAAAATATCGTTTTTTGGATCTGCGCAATCCTGCTATTCATAATAACATCGTGCTGCGTGCGCAGATTATTTCGTATCTGCGTAAACAGATGGAAGAACTGGGCTTTTTAGAAATCCAGACCCCCATTTTGACCGCATCTTCTCCTGAGGGTGCGCGTGACTATTTGGTGCCCAGTCGCAAACACAAGGGCAAATTCTATGCCCTGCCGCAGGCGCCCCAGCAGTTTAAACAGTTGTTAATGGCGTCGGGTTTTGATAAATATTTCCAGATAGCGCCTTGTTTCCGTGACGAAGATGCGCGTCAGGACCGTTCTCCCGGTGAATTTTATCAGTTGGACTTTGAAATGTCCTTTGCGTCGCAGGAAGACGTGTTCGCGGTAGCGGAAGAAGTGGTGTATAACACCTTTAAGAAATTCTCCGACAAAGAGATATCCAAACCGCCGTTCAAACGTATTCCGTTTGCGGAATCGATGCTCAAATACGGCACCGATAAACCCGACCTGCGCAATCCGTTGGAAATCCAAGACCTGACCGACTTCTTTGCCAAACACGAATTCTTGGAATTCAACGGCAGAACCGTACCGTTCAAGAATAAATTGGTGCGCGGCATTGTTGCAAACTACCTTGCCAAAAAAGACGGCAAAAAGGCATTCGAAAAAGATATCGACGCGTATTCCAGAAGCATCGGTATGCGTTTCGGTGTTGGTTATATCACCTTGGAAAACGGCGAATATAAAGGCCCGATCGCGAAATTCTTGACCGATGAACAGAAAGCGGAACTCACCGCTCTGGTTGGTATCAAAGAGGGCGAAAGTCTGTTCTTTATCAGCGACACGCCCGCAGTTATCAACTCTTTGGCAGGTCAGATGCGTACCTGGATCGCCAATGAATTGGGCTTGGTTAAGACCGACCGTTTTGAATTCTGCTTTATCGTAGATTTCCCGATGTACGAGAAAAACGAAGAAACCGGTAAAATCGACTTTACCCATAACCCGTTCTCGATGCCGCAGGGTGGAATGGATGCATTGCTCAATAAAGACCCGCTGGAAATTTTCGCCTATCAGTACGACATCGTATGTAACGGCGTGGAACTGTCTTCGGGCGCTGTGCGTAATCATAACCCTGAAATTATGAAAAAGGCATTTGAAATCGCAGGTTACGGCGAAGAAGACGTCAAACAGAAATTCGGTGCTTTGTACACCGCATTCTCCTATGGTGCACCCCCGCATGCAGGTATGGCACCCGGTGTGGACCGTATGGTGATGTTGATTGCCGAAGAAGAAACCATTCGCGACGTTATCGCGTTCCCGCTTAACGGCAACGCGCAGGATGTGATGATGGGTGCGCCCGGTGAAGTCACCGAGTTGCAACTCCGCGAAGTACACATTAAAGTTCGAGACTAAAAGAGGTGCTTTCTATGGAAAGAGAAACGTTACGCCGCTTGGAAAAACTTAACCAGTTGCAGTTGACCGAGGATCAGGCGGCAACCGTGCTGGCGTTTTTGGCGGCACAGCATAAAGAAATTGAAACGCTTAACGCTATCGACACCGATACCGTTGAGCGTATGGTACACGTACTGCCTGTCCCCGCCGCATTGCGCGAAGACGTGGCAGAAAAGAACTTCGACCGTGACGACCTGCAAAAAGGCGCGCCCGAAACGATGGACGGCTATTGGCAGGTACCGCGTTTGGTAGAATAAGGGGGCAGAGATATGAAAGTTGTATTAGATGATATGATACTCACCAGATCCCTGCCCACAGGTGCGGGCTCTAAAATGCTCCAAGGATTTATGAGCTTGTTTGACGCTACTGTGGTGTCCAAACTGGAACAAGCAGGGTATACCGTTTCCGGTAAAGCCGCCGTCGGTGAACTGGGTATGGATGTTATCGGTGAAACCGCGTTTACGGGTGCTGTTACCCGTGCAGACGGCAGTTTCACCACCGCGTGTGCCGCCGCGGTAGAAAACGGCGATGTGACCGCCGCGGTGCAGGTAGACGTAAACGGCGCGCCCCGCCGTGCCGCCGCGCAGGGCAACCACGTGTTTGTAAAACCCACCTACGGTACGGTGTCCCGTTTTGGTATTATTCCTGCCGCTTGTTCGGGTGACACGGTTGGTGTTGCCGCTATGACCGCCGCAGACGCAAAAGCGGTGCTTTCCGCTATGATGGGTCACGACGATAAAGACGGCACGTCCCAGCCCGCCGAAAAATGCGTGTTAGCGGACGGCAAAGCGGTCAAGAAAGTGGCGATAGCCAAAGGATTGGTTGCCGCCGCCGATGCGAAAGTGCAAGAAAAAGTTGCCGCTTTTGTGGCGTTTTTACATGCAAACGGCGTACAAACGGTAGAAGTGGACGACACCGTGTTGTTGTCTGCCAAAACCGCTTGGAACGTGCTGATGAGCGCGGAAATCTGTAATAACGTTTCCCGCTATGACGGTGTCAAATACGGCTACCGTTCCAAAAACTATACGAATATTGACGAACTGTACACCAACAGCCGTACCGAAAGTTTCGGTGATCTGCTGAAGACCGCTATTCTGTTTGGCTCGGACGTGTTATCCACCGACAATTACGAGAAAATGTACGATAAAGCGTTGCGTGTGCGCCGCGTGATCGTAGAAGCGTTTGCCGACATATTTGGTGACGCGGATTGCGTGCTGATGCCCGCTGTTTCCTGCGAAAAATACACCGATCTGGACGCGCTTGCCGCGTTTGAAGAAAACCTGTTTACCGCGCCTGCGTCTATTACGGGCTTACCTGCTGTGGTTGTCGGCGGTGTACAGTTGGTGGGCGCCGCTTTTTCGGATAATGCGCTGTTAGATGTTGCGGCAATGTACGAGGAGGCGAGCAAATAATGCGCAATTATGAAGTTGTTATCGGCTTGGAAGTGCACGTAGAAATGGCGACCAAGTCTAAGATTTTCTGCTCCTGCTCTGCTGAATTCGGCGGCGAACAGAATGACCACGTGTGTCCCGCGTGTTGCGGTATGCCGGGGATGTTGCCTATCGTGAATAAAAACGTTGTCAACTTGGGTATGACCGCGGGTATGATGCTGGGTTGTGAAATCAACCGCGTGACCACTTTTGATAAGAAAAACTACTACTATCCCGACCTGCCGTGTGCGTACCAGACCACCCAGTTGTTTGCGCCTATCTGCGTAAACGGCACGGTGACTATCGAGACCAAGGACGGCAAAAAGGATATCCGCATTAAACAAATTCATATGGAAGAAGACGCGGGTAAATTGGTGCACGACGACTGGACCGACACGTCTTTAGTTGACTTTAACCGCACCAGCGTACCGCTGGTGGAAATCGTCAGCCAGCCCGATCTTTCGAGTGCGGAAGAAGTGGTGGCGTACCTGGAACGTTTGCGCTCGCTGCTCCGCTTTGCGAAAGTGTCCGATTGCCGTATGGAGCAGGGCTCTATGCGTTGCGACGTGAACCTGTCTGTCCGTCCTGCAGGTAGCGATAAATTGGGCGTGCGTACCGAGATGAAGAATATGAACTCGCTGTCCGCTATCGTTCGCGCTATCGAATACGAAACGGCGCGCCACATTGATGCGCTGGAAAACGGCACCGAAGAATTGGTGCAGGAGACCCGCCGTTGGGATGACATTAAAGGTAAATCCTACGCGATGCGTAATAAGGAAACCGCGGGCGATTACCGCTATTTCCCCGACCCCAACATTATGCCTATTGTCATTGACGATGCGTGGTTTGACAGCGTGAAAGCCACCTTGCCCGAATTCCCCGAAGTGAAAAAGGCAAGATACATTGACGAATTGGGGCTGGGCGAATACGATGCGGACCAGTTGACCGCGTCCCGCGCGTTGTGCGACTGCTTTGAAGCGGCGTACAAGGAATGTGGTCTTGCCAAAGAAGCGGCAAACTGGATCATTTCGGATTGTATGAAAGTCTTAAACCGTAACCAGATGACCGCCGATATGCTGTCCATTAACGGCACGGCACTCGGCAAACTGATCAAACTGGTTGCCGACGGCAAAGTGGGCGGCGCAAATGCGAGAAAGATTCTCAATGCGCTGTTTGAACAGGATATTGATCCGGAAACCTACGCAGAAGAAAACGGCTTTGTGATTTCCAATAACACGGATGAGATCGAAGCGGTTATCAAAGCGGTGGTAGATGCCGATCCGAAGTCGGTTGCCGACTATAAGAGCGGCAAGGAAAAGGCGTTAATGGCGCTGTTCGGCAAATGTATGAAACAGTTAAAAGGCAACTGCGACCCGCAGGTGTTGCGCGAACTGTTGTTAAAAGCAATTGGATAAACAAAAAACAGACCTTTTCAAAACGAAATGAAGTGGTATAGTGATGGTAGACACAAAAAAGTGTCTACCATCACTTTTTATGTTAGAATAAAAGAAAGGGAGTGATTGTAATGGGAAGACCA
>JAZPXM010000203.1:0-4859 GCA_045543675.1 Acutalibacteraceae bacterium | reverse complement strand
GAGCGGCAGTTTAGCAGTGAAACGAGTGCTGTTTTGGACAGCATTGGTTTTATTGCTAAATCCCGTATCTCCGTGAAAATAAAAATTTTTAGGAGGTAAACCCCGATGTTTGAAAACTTCAGAGAATTCAAAACGACTTTGGCAGGCCGTCCGCTGGTTGTAGAAACCGGTAAGATGGCGCAACTCTCCAACGGTTCCTGTTTGGTACGCTACGGCGAGACTGCCATTCTTTGCAACGTGACCGCGTCTGCAAAACCGCGTGAGGGCGTGGACTTCTTCCCGCTTTCTGTGGACTACGAAGAAAAACATTATTCCGTAGGTCGTATTCCCGGCTCTTTCCAGCGCCGTGAAGCGCGCCCGAGTGAGAAAGCTATCCTCACTTCCCGCGTAATCGACCGTCCGATTCGTCCCTTGTTCCCGAAAGATATGCGTAACGACGTGTCTATCGTGTGTACCGTTATGTCGGTAGATCCCGATTGCGCGCCCGAAACCACCGCTATGATCGGTGCATCTATCGCTATTGCTATTTCGGATATCCCGTGGGACGGCCCGATCTCGGGTGTTGTTGTGGGTATGGTTGACGGCAAATTCGTTATCAACCCCACCGCCGACGAAGAAAAACGTTCCGAAATGCACGTAACCGTGGCTTCTACTGCCGATCTCGTTGCGATGATCGAAGCAGGTGCCAACGAAATCGACAACGATACCATGTTCGATGCGATTATGTTCGGTCACGAAGCAAACCAGGAAATCGTACGTTTCATCAACAGCATTGTTGCGGAGATCGGCAAAGAGAAATTCCCCTTTACTTCCAACGATCCTGCGCCCGAAATGTTCGAAGCTATTAAAGAATTTGCCATCGAAAAGGTGCGTTATGCGCTGGATACCGATGATAAATTGGTGCGCGACGAGCGTTTGTTGCCCGTTTACGACGAAGTACACGCGAAATTTGACGAAGTGTACCCCGAAGAGATCGCGAAAATCGACGAATGTATGTACAAGTTGCAGAAATACGTCGTACGTCGTTGGCTGTTGGATGACGGCAAGCGTGTAGACGGCCGCGGTATCAACGATATCCGTCCGCTGAATGCACAGGTTGGCTTGTTGCCTCGTACCCATGGTTCGGGTATGTTCACCCGCGGTCAGACCCAGGTATTGACCGTTGCAACGCTCGGTTCTTCCGGCGATGCGCAGTTGCTGGACGGTCTGGATGACGAGACCGAAAAGCGGTATATGCATCACTATAACTTCCCGTCCTACTCTGTAGGCGCAACCAAACCGTCCCGCGGTCCCGGTCGTCGTGAGATCGGTCACGGTGCTTTGGCGGAACGCGCGTTGGTGCCTGTTTTGCCTTCTATAGAAGAATTCCCCTATACCATCCGCCTTGTGAGTGAAGTGCTGTCCTCCAACGGTTCCACTTCGCAGGCGTCTATCTGCGGTTCTACCCTGGCTCTTATGGATGCCGGTGTGCCGATCAAAGCGCCTGTTGCGGGTATTTCCTGCGGTCTTGTGACCGAAGGCGACCGTTTTATGACCATGGTGGATATTCAGGGATTGGAAGACTTCTTCGGCGATATGGACTTTAAGGTCGGCGGTACCAAAAAAGGTATCACCGCTATCCAGATGGACCTGAAAGTGCACGGTCTCACCCCCGCTATCATTCGTGAAGCGTTGGATAAGACCTATACCGCCCGTATGTACATTTTGGATGAAATTATGTTGCCCGTTATCGCGGAGCCCCGCGCTGAACTGTCTAAATATGCGCCCAAAATGCTCGGCACCAAAATCGACGTGGACAAGATCCGCGACGTTATCGGTAAAGGCGGCTGCGTAATTCAGAAAATTCAGGCAGAATGTAACTGTAAAATCGACATCGAAGAAGACGGCTCCGTATTTATTTCCGCACTTAACAGCGACGATGCAAAACGTGCGCTGATGGTGGTGGAAACCATTGCGAAAGATCCCGAAATCGGTGCGATCTATAAGGGTAAAGTGACCCGTTTGATGACCTTTGGTGCGTTTGTGGAAATCGCGCCCGGTAAAGAAGGTCTCGTACACATCAGCAAACTGGACGTAAAACGCGTTGAGAAAGTGGAAGACGTTGTTTCTGTAGGCGATGAAGTAATGGTAAAAGTTACCGAAATCGACGAACAGGGTCGTCTCAATCTCTCCCGCCGTGACGCGCTTATCGAAGTGGAAGGTCTTGTAGCCGAGACCCCCGCAGAAGATACGCCCCGTCCGTCCCGTCCCCGTCGTGAAGGCGGTTTCCGTGACCGTCGCCGCCGCGAAGACTAAATCGTTGTAAAACACCGTAAATGCGCAAGCGTTTACGGTGTTTTTTTGTTGCCTTTTTCAAAATTAAGTAGTATAATTTTCGGGAAGGGGGCGAGCAGTGTGTATTCGTATGATGTTATTGTGGTAGGCGGCGGTTTTTCGGGCGTTGCGGCGGCAGTTGCAGCGGCAAGACGCGGCAAAAAAACGTTACTTTTGGAGCGTTCAAACTGTCTTGGCGGCGCCGCGGTGGTAAACCTTGTCAACCCGTTTATGCCGTATTGGACGACCGATGAAAACGGCAAAAAGGACGAACTTTCCTGCGGTATTTTCCGGGAAATACGGGACTGTCTTTTGGAAAAAAACGCATTAGATCCGCACAATAAAATGGTGTTTGACGAAGAATATTTGAAGCTGTTTTTAAACCGTTTTGTGACCGAAAACGGGGTGGAAATTTTGTTCAATACCACCCTTACAGATGCGTTGGTTTCCGACCGAAGAATCACGCAAATTACGGCGTTTGGACGGGGTCAAAAAATCACCTTGCAAGCCGCTGTTTTTGTAGATACGACGGGGGATGCGGAGCTTTCCGCCGTTGCGGGTGTACCGTGCAAATGCGGCAGAGAACAAGACGGTTTTTGCCAGCCGATGACCCTGTGTTTTCGGGTGGGAAATATTCGGTGCGACCTGCCCCGTGCCGAGATGAGAAAACGCCTGACCGAAACGTATCATCGTCTGCAAAAACAAGGGAAAATTAAAAACCCGCGTGAGGACGTTTTGGTGTTCGAAACGATGCATCCGTCGATATGGCATTTTAACACGACGCGCATCGTCAAAAAAGACCCGACTTCACCGTTTGCGGTGACCGAGGCCGAACTGGAAGCGCGGGAACAGGTATACGAAATTGTGGATATGATGAAAAACGAGATCCCCGGTTTTGAAGACTGTATTTTGTTATCTACTGCGATGCAAATCGGTACCCGCGAAAGCAGAAGAATAGACGGTTTACATATGTTGACCGCCGCAGAATTGCAGGCGTGTACGGTGTTTCCTGACAGCATCGCGGTTGCTAATTACGACATAGATATTCATAGTCCGACGGGAAGCGGTACCAGCCATTATTACTTCCCTGCAGGTGCGTATTACACCATTCCGTTGCGTGCACTTTTGCCGAAAACCATCGACAATTTAGCGGTGGCGGGACGGTGCATTTCTGCTACCCACGAAGCGCAGGCATCTATCCGTATTATGCCGATTTGTTGCTGTATGGGCGAAGCGGCAGGTGAAGCGGCTGCGCTGGCTTTAGAAGAAGATTGTGCGTTGTCGGCGGTGCCGATCGATACCTTGCAAAGACGGCTGGTTGCGGGCGGTGCACGGGTGAATTGATAGTACTGTTATTTGTGCAAGTTGCACAGAAAATAGTGGGAATTTCAAAAAAGTGTTGGCAAGTGACGGAAAACGTGCTATAATGGACAGACTGAGAAATTTATAGGGAGGAAAATGCCCTATGGCAGACTGGAAAAAGGTAGAACAAGCGCCGGATACCGCACCTGAAACAGCGGCGGCACCTACCCCCAAAAAAACAGACAAAAAAGCGGCACGTGCCGAAAAACGTGCGGCAAAAGAACAAGCGAAAAAAGAAAAATTGATTGCATACGGCAAAAAACTGCGTGAAAAAGAAAGCGAGAAAAAAGCCAGAGTGGACAAAAACGGACAACGCCGCGGCAAATATAAATGGGCGGCGCCCGTCGGCTTTTTGACCACGATTTTGGCAATCGTCGGCGTGGTGGCGGTCATTGCAACCGGCGTCGGTATGGTGCGTGAACTCACCGACGATACCGCATTGCGTGATGAGATCCAGTATTTCTTGCAACCGCTTACGGCGTACAATCCCATTCCCGATTTCGACGACGTCAACGAAGAAGATATCGACGAGTTGTTGCGTGCGGCGGTATGGCGTATCACCGAAGCGGAACGGATACGTATGTTGCGTGAAAAGGACGATAACACTAAGTACGAATTGGACAACAACGGTCGTCTTATCGTCCCTGTTGCCGAAGTGGAAGCGGCGTATAAAGCGTTGTTCGGTGAGAATGCGGTGCTCAATAACCGCACGCTCGGTGAGGACGATGTAGAGTACAGCGAAACCAACAAGACCTACTTCGTACCGTTCAACTTTGTAACGTCTTTGCACCAGCCCGTTATTGATACCATTCGTCGCAGCGGCAACGAATATCAAGTGCGGGTAGCGTTCGTGGCTTCTACTGATCTGCAGGTGGATGAACGCGGTAATACAATTGCACCGACCCCCGATATGGCGGCGTTTGCACAGATTTACGTACTAAAACGCGTGGACGGACAGTTTACAGTAACGGCTGTTGGTTCCGAGGCGGAAGAGCAAGGAGGAATTTTACAGTGAAAAAGACTATCATTTTGGCAGTCAGCGTTGTGGTTATCTGCCTGGCGCTGGTGTTGACTCTTGTTACCTGCCGTAACAACGATGAAGATACACCCACAGGCGGGGATGCCGGGACCACTACAACCACCACTGCAGGCGGCAACAGCACGGGCGACGGCGATGTCGTGAT
>JAZPXM010000202.1:0-3140 GCA_045543675.1 Acutalibacteraceae bacterium | reverse complement strand
TATTGATGCGCTCGTTACTGGCGGAAAAATCGGCGCAATCCGTGAGGCTGTACGAATGTACGCGGGGCCGGACGTCAACGCGGGCGTTATGCCGTCGACGGTCATTGTGTCGGCCGTTTGGCGCGGGTGATGCGTCCGGGTGCGTTCTGCGCCCTTCTGCTTTCTGCACTATAAGGGGGTAACTATGGTAAACGTGAACACTTATAAAGCATATATTGAGAAGTTGCGCCGCGATTGGATCGGCGTTACCGTCGAATATAACGGCGGCGTGTATCGCGTTGTAGACGTGGATTACAACGGCGCGCTATTGATCGACCTACCGGCGGCGTTTACCGATACGACCGCCGTTGCGCGGGATTCTGTGACGATTTTATAAGGGGGGTACATTATGAATATCAACAAAAAGCACTATTTCGCCGTGATTATCCGGGAGAATGAAAAACTGTATTCTTACGTCGTCAAGGCGACGGAGGGTGACAATCTGCTTTCCGTGTTCCGCATTCCCGGTATCGTTTCTGCTAACATCTTTTCGACGAAAAAAGAGGCCGAAGAAACGGCGCGTTTCTGGAATGAATGCTACAAGAAGAACGGCACGTTTCTATTCTCGTCGCCGTCGTTCTAATAAGGGGGTAACTATGAAAACATATATTGTTGTCCGTGACTATACTGGACGTGAGATTGCGCGAGAATACGGCGATTTTCAAGACGCGATCCGTCGCTTGAATGAACGCATAACGTGGCAAGACGGCGACCATCTGTTTATTGTCAACGAAACTGTACCGAATTGGCTTGAAGAAGACGAGCGTTTTGACTATAACATTGAAACGGCTTTTGCCGCATAAGGGGGTATCTGCAATGCTTTTCGATAAACTTTCTGCCCTTCTGCGCCGTTTCGACGGTCGCCCGCGCTACTGGCTCACGCCGTCCGGGTCTGTTCCTTCTGTTATCGACGACATTCTGCAAGAGAAAAACGTACTCGTCGCGGGTACAATCGGATCGGGCAAATCTGTCCTTGTCAATTCTCTCGTCCATGGAATGCTTTTCGATAGCCCGGAGAAAAATCAGTTCATACTGATCGACCTAAAACACGGGTGCGAACTTGGACGTTATAAAACCGCGCCGCACTGTCAAGGGCTTGCTCTCTCGCACAAGGACGCGCGGGAGTGGTTACGCGGCGCGCTGAACTTTATGGAAAGCCGCTATTCTGCGATGGAAAAGGCGGGGAAACGGACGTATGACGGCTATAAACTGTGGATTGTGATTGACGAAACCGCCGATCTCGTCAGCGACAAGGAGTGCGTCCGTCTGCTCGTCCGCTTGATGATGCTCGGACGCGCGGCAAAGGTCGGCGTTATCGCCGCGACGCAATTCCCGTCCCGGTCGAAGGGAGGCGGGCTTACCGCTGAACTGCAACAAAACTTTACGGCGCAAATCGGCTTGCGTTGCCGTTCTGCGATTGAATCCCGGCAAATTATCGGCGTAAAAGGTTGCGAAACCTTGCCGCAATACGGATACGGCTTCTATGCAAACGCGAAGGGGGTACAGAAAATCGAAGTGCCACTGACGACGGACGAGGAGATCGACGCGCGGCTCGAATGGTGGCGCGAACATCATTCCCCGGAACTACTCGACGAGGAAACGGCGGCGCGGTACGGCGTTCGCGCTTCTGTCTAACTTGACGGCTTCTGCCCTTCTGCTGTATACTATATCTGCGTCTTCTGTGAAATGAGAGGTACACGAAAATGATGCAATGGAAAACTGACCTTGTAAACGCGCTTGTCGAAAAAGCGACGACGGATCGCGTGTTCCGTTTCCGCCCGGTTGCGGAAGAATACGGACACAACGGCGGAATGAAAGCCGCCGACGTGCGGGAGATCGTGACGGCGTTCTGCCGTATCTGCCCGGAATACAAACCGTACATCGGCGCAAGACCGCATTTCTCACTCTACAACGACCTTTTCTTCGCCGAAAAGTCCATCGTCTTCTGCGACGAAACTGACACGGAGTGTTAAACAATCGCTAAACACTCGCGCCACCCCCTTCCCGGCGCGTGTGAATAGGAAAACCGCCCGTCAAACGGCGGTTTTTTCGTGCCGTAAAACAGGCGGTTTGCGCGTTGTTTCTGCGCGTTCGATACATTTATCGGCGGCGCGTTTTTCATTCGTCTACGGGCGTTTTAGAGGGTTTCTGCGTCCTCCTGGAAGTGCTTTTTCGTAACGGCGATGCAGAACTCCTCGATCTCGCTTGCCCATACCGCCGTCCCTTTACCGTTCGTGTCTTCCCATACTTTCGGGAAACCGCCGATCCCGTCGAACAGGCTTGCCATCGTCGGCGTGTATTCGTACTGTGCCGATATTCTCTTTGAAAGCCATCTCCAAAACGGCAACGCGATACTGTTTCCCAACGCTTTGTATCTCGCGCTATCTGTCGTTTGATGTTTCTTCTCTTTCGTGTCCGTCCATTCCCCGATGTCCGTCCACCCGTCGGGGAATCCTTGTAGCCGTTCACATTCAAGAGGAGTTAACCTTCTAACTGCGTTCACTTTATACCCCCCTATAATCAAGTCCGTTGCCGACTTGTAATCCCTCGCTGATAGCGTGTGCGCCTGTTCCGATTCCTTGTACTGATCTGTTCTCTGTATCGAAAACAAGTTTCCCCTGCCCGACATACTGATTTCCTACCCCTTTACTATCCGCAACGCATAATGCCCCTACCGTTTCCTGTACTACCAATGTTTCAGAACCCCCCCTCTATCGCCCATAGATGCTCTTATTGTTTCGCCCGTTTCCGTCTTTCTGTATTGTCCAAACGAGCAATTACCGAAACACATTTTATTCATACTGTATTACCTTCGCCCCGGAAGTGCTCGTGCCGCCGACCGCAGAAGTCAGCGTTGCCGCCGTTTCTCCCGTCAGTTCTCCATTGTAGAGGTCAACGCCCACTATTTTTCTTTCCGTTTTACTTGTTAACGGGATAGGTTCTACGCAAAAGGGCGTGTTGTTTCCTCCTGTTCCGTATGCTGCCGTAACTGTTTCCGACACGGTTTCAAGTTTCTTGTACCGCACATCGCGTCCGTGGTTCTCGAATACTGCGGGAATGTCCATCGTGTTGAGGGTGTAAGATACTTCTTCGTTATACCC
>JAZPXM010000201.1:0-20096 GCA_045543675.1 Acutalibacteraceae bacterium | reverse complement strand
GGTAAATGCATTTTATAACGAACCGCAGTACGGTGATATCGTGGTGGTGCAGCAAGGTGCGGATGCACCGCTTATTAAACGCGTGATCGCTAAAGCGGGGGGTACGATAGAAATTGACCCTGAAACCGAAGAAGTGATTTTAAACGGCGAGATTTTGGAAGAACCGTATCTTGATTTTTCCACCCCGCCGCTGTATGGTTTTACGGGACCGTATACGGTACCGGAAGACAGCGTGTTTGTGATGGGGGATAATCGCGTGAATTCGCACGATAGCCGTGACCTTGACGGTATCGGCGCGGTGCATAAAGATGATATTATGGGTAAAGCGGTGTTTCGTGTATTTCCCGACACCGGTAGTATTGAGTAAAGAAAGGATGTGACAGGAATGGAGCAGAAAGCACAGATACAATGGTTTCCCGGACATATGGCGAAAACCCGTCGTAAAATCGGTGAAGCACTGTCCCTTGTGGATGCGGTAACGGAAGTGATTGATGCCCGTATTCCTGTCAGCAGCCGCAACCCCGAGTTGGATACGTTGACAGCGTCTAAGCCGCGTCTTATTATACTGAATAAAGCGGATATGGCGGACCCCGATGCTACCCGCCGTTGGATTGCATACTTTAAAAAGCAAGGGTTTGCGGCGATGACTGCAGATTGCAAAACGGGCGCGGGAATGCAACGGTATGTGCCGTTGTTGCGCGAACTGTTGAAAGATAAAATAGATGCCAAAGTGGCAAAGGGTATGAAAAACCCCGTTGTACGCTCTATGGTAGTCGGTATCCCCAACGTGGGTAAATCTTCTTTTATCAATCGCCTGACGGCGGGCGGCAAAGCAAAAGTAGAAGACCGCCCCGGCGTTACCCGTAATAACCAATGGTTTGTGGTGGACGGCGGCGTACAGTTGTTGGATACCCCGGGCGTACTGTGGCCGAAGTTTGAAGACGTAGAAGTGGCACGTCACTTGGCGTTTACAGGCGCTATCAAAGATCAGATTTTGGATATCGAAGAAATGGCGTGCTTGTTGCTTGCAACCTTGTATAAGGGGTATCCCGAACTGTTGCAAAAACGCTATAAACTGACCGAAAATGACTTGACCGAAGACAGTTGGGAACTGTTGCAGGCGGTGGGCAGAAAACGCGGTATGCTGGTACGCGGCGGTGAAGTGGATACCGAACGCGCGGCGATTATGCTGTTGGATGAATACCGCTCTGCCAAAATCGGTACGCTGACGCTGGAATTTCCGGAGGATGCAGAACTATGACCAATTACGAATTTGATAATGCCTACCGCAATAGCGGGGCAGGACTTTTTTGCGGTGTAGACGAGGCGGGGCGCGGTCCTTTGGCAGGTCCCGTGTATGCCGCCGCGGTGATTTTGCCGCCCGACCCCGTTATTGATGGGGTAAACGATTCCAAAAAACTTTCCGAGAAAAAGCGAGAAGCCCTTTTTGATGTAATTTGTGACACCGCGATAGCGTATTGCATTGCTACGGCGTCGGTGGAAGAAATTGATGAACATAACATTTTGCAGGCGACCTTTTTAGCAATGCGCCGCGCGGTAGAAGGTTTGCAGGTGGCGCCGCAGTTTGCACTGATTGATGGGAATCGTGCGCCAAGCGGGTTGCACATACCGTGTGAGACAGTTGTAAAGGGAGATAGCTTGTCGGCGTCTATTGCCGCCGCCTCTATTCTCGCAAAGGTCAGCCGTGACCGACAGTTGTTAGAACTGGATAAACAGTATCCGCAGTATGGGTTTGCGGCGCATAAGGGATATGGCACCAAAGCGCATTATGAAGCGCTGGAGCAATATGGTCCGTCTCCCGTGCACCGTATGACTTTTCTGCGTAGCTTTTTTGAAAAGCAGGGGAAACACTGATGGCACGGCTTTCAAAAGGCGCTGTCGGCGAATTGCTGGCTGCGCGGTATCTGCGTAAACATAAGTATACGTTGTTGGCGGCGAACTACCGTACCCGCTTTGGGGAAATTGACATAATCGCCGCTAACCGTAAATATATTGCTTTCGTGGAAGTAAAACAGCGCAACAGCGCGGCGATTTCCACACCGCAAGAAGCGGTCACCGCTGAAAAACAGCAGAAAATTCTGCGTACGGCGGCATTGTATCTGCAGACCCATCCCACCAAACTGCAACCGCGTTTTGACGTGATTTCGGTGGTAATGGATGAGACGGATGATCCGCTTGCTTATCAAAGTATTACCCATTTTCCTGCCGCATTTGAAGCGGAAAACGGGCTGTAAAAATGTAAATTACACGCAACATACGTTGCGGTTAAAAAGGATGTTGAGTATGAACTACAAAAGCACGAGAAACAGTAACGTCACCGTGAGTGCGGCAGGTGCAATTGCCCGCGGCATTTCCGAAGAAGGCGGTTTGTTTGTTCCCGAGAATTTTCCTGCATTAACGGCGGCAGATATTACGGCGTTAGCGGATAAAAGCTACACCGAACGCGCCGCGTTTATCTTGGGTAAATTCCTGACCGACTTTACCGATGCAGAAGTAGAAGAATGTGTCAATGCCGCGTACACGGAAGCGAAATTCGGCGCACATCCCGCACCTGTTACCACACTTGCGGACGGCGAACATATTTTGGAACTGTGGCACGGTCCTACCTGCGCGTTTAAAGATATGGCATTGCAGATCTTGCCGCATTTTATGCGTGTCTCTGTGGGAAAGACCGCTAAAGGCAAGGAAATTATTATCTTGGTTGCAACGTCGGGCGATACGGGCAAAGCAGCGTTGGAAGGCTTTAAAGACGCGCCCCATACCCGCATTTTGGTGTTTTACCCCGAAAAAGGTGTCAGCCCGATGCAAAAACTGCAGATGACTACCCAAGAAGGCGGCAACGTTGCTGTTTGTGCGATCCGCGGTAACTTTGACGATGCACAAACGGGTGTAAAAACCATCTTCACCGATGCGGCGGTTAAAGCGAAACTCGCAGAACATGATATGATGTTCTCCAGCGCTAACTCCATTAACTGGGGGCGTTTGGTGCCGCAGATCATTTACTACGTTTCTGCGTATTGTGACCTTTTAAAAGAAGGCAAAATCACTTTGGGCGACCCCATTAACGTAGTAGTGCCCACGGGTAACTTTGGCAACATTTTGGCGGCGTACTATGCTTCTAAGATGGGACTTCCCGTCAACAAATTCATTTGTGCGTCCAACGCAAACCACGTGCTCACCGACTTTATTGAAACGGGTGTGTATGACCGCCGTCGTGATTTTTATACCACCACGTCGCCGTCAATGGACATTCTCATTTCGTCCAACCTGGAAAGACTGCTGTATGACCTGACCGATTGTGATGATACGGCGGTTACTGCGATGATGGATGCACTGAAAAACGATGGTCATTATACCGTTCCCGCCGCTGTACTTGAAAAACTGCAAGCGCGTTTTGTTGGCGGTTTCAGCGACGATGAAGCGGTTGCCCGTACCATTCGGGAAACCTTTGAAGATAAGGGATATTTACTGGATACGCATACTGCAGTTGCGGTACGTGTATACGAAGATTATCGTGCAAAAACAGGGGATACCACCCCGACGGTAATCGCTTCCACTGCTAATCCCTATAAGTTCTCCGCCAGCGTATTGTCTGCTCTGGGTGCAGATGCTGAAAATGCGGACGAATTCGAAAAAGTAGAACTTTTACAGAAAGTAAGCGGCGTTGCCGCACCTGCGTCTTTGCTGTCTTTGCGTGAAAAGGAAGTGCGCTTCCCCGATATTTGCGGCAGAGAAGAACAACAGGCGGTTGTGTACGGTATGCTGGGTATTGAGGACTGAATATGTCTTTGTTTGTGATAGGGGATACCCATTTGTCATTGTCCACCGATAAACCGATGGACGTGTTCGGCGGATGGGATGCCCACGAACAGCGATTGGAGACCTATTGGCGAGAAGTGGTAAGGGATACCGATACGGTGGTGATACCGGGGGATATTTCTTGGGGAATGTCCTTGGAAGAAGCAAGGGCAGACTTTGCTTTTTTGGATAAACTGCCGGGGCAGAAATTGCTGATGAAAGGGAACCACGATTATTGGTGGTGTACCCGTCGTAAAATGGATGCTTTCTTTACCGAAAACGGCTTTTCTTCACTGCGTATCGTACATAATGACGCTGTGGCAGTAGAAGAAAAGGTGGCCGTTTGCGGCACACGCGGATGGTTTTATGACGCTGAGCAGGATGCGGACCGGAAGGTGTTAAACCGCGAAGTCGGACGGTTGCGTGCGTCGGTGCAAGCCGCTGTTGATACGGGACTGGAGCCGATTGCGTTTTTACATTACCCGCCTGTATGGGGTGAGCAACGCTGTCAGGTGTTCTTGGATGTGTTAAAGGCATACGGGGTGACCCGCTGCTACTATGGACACGTGCACGGACCGGGTATTCGGCAGGCGTTTAACGGTGAGATAGACGGTGTTCACCTGCAACTGGCATCGGCGGATGCGCTGAAATTTGTCCCTTTGCATATTCCTTTGTCAAAATAAGTAATTTTTTTACAAAAAAGTATGGCTTTTTATAAAGTGGTGTGCTATAATACTTTGGCGTATGTAAAAAGCAAGTAGGAGGAAACAAAAATGAGCTTGAAAAGTGCAACTAAAAAAGAAAATAACCGCGTAGAGCTGGCTATCGAAGTGGATGCCGCTACTTTTGAAGCGGCTGTCGAGGCGGCTTACCGCAAGGATATCCAGAACATCACCGTTCCCGGTTTCCGTAAAGGCAAAGCGCCCCGCGCGTTGGTAGAAAAAATGTACGGTGAAGGTATGTTCTATGAAACTGCCGTAAACAACGTATATCCTGCCGCTTTGGACGAAGCGATCAAAGAATCCGGCTATACCTACGTGGAAGACCAGATCGATTTTGACGTACAGTCCGTGGGCAAAGATGGCTTGACTTTCACCGCGGTGATCACCGTGAAACCCGAAGTAGCGGTTGGTGAATACAAGGGCCTTAAAGCGACCAGAAAAGTGGCGCCCGTAACCGAAGAAGACGTAGAAAACGAATTGAAAACCCTGCAGGATCGCAACTCCCGTATGGTAGCGGTGGATGACCGTGCCGCTGAGATGGGCGATACCGTAACGTTTGACTTTGAAGGTTTTGTGGATGACGTGGCATTTGAAGGCGGCAAAGCGGAGAAACATTCTCTCGTTTTGGGTTCCGGTCAGTTTATTCCCGGCTTTGAAGAGCAGATTGTCGGCAAGAAGATTGACGAAGAATTCGATGTAAACGTGACCTTCCCCGAGGAGTATCACGCAAAAGAATTGGCAGGAAAACCGGCTGTATTCAAATGCAAACTGCATGAGATTCAGACCAAGGAACTGCCCACTTTAGATGATGATTTCGCAAAAGACGTCAGCGATTTCGATACGCTGGAAGAATTGAAAGCGGATGCGCAGAAGAAATTGGAAGAACGCCGTGCCTCTGTTGCGGATGACGAAGTAACCGAACAGATCGTGAATGCGTTGGTAGAATTGTTGGATGCTGATGTTCCCGCCGCAATGTACGAGAACGAAATCAACGAATCCATCCGCGAATTCGAATACCGCTTGCAGTCTCAGGGCCTCTCCTTGGATATGTATATGCAGTACACCGGTATGGATAAAGATGCTTTCCGTGAAAGCTATCGTGAGCAGGCGGAGAAGAAAGTGAAACTGCGTTTGGTTCTCGAAAAGATTGCGGAACTGGAAGCTATCGAGCCCACCGCCGAAGAAATCGAAGCGGAATACGCCCGTATGGCTGAAATGTATCAGATCGAGCCTGAAAAAGTAAAAGCGTTCATCCCCGAAGATGCGCTTAAACAGGATCTCGCTGTGCAGAAGGCAATGGATTTCGTGAAAGAAAACGCGAAAATCACCAACAGAAAGAAATAATTCCGTGATTAGAGCGGAAATTTCCGACCCAAACTAAAACTGTCCGATCCCGCACGGTATACCACTGTGCGGGATTTACCCCATTTTTAAAGGAGGATATTCTTATGGAAAATATGAGTCTTGTACCGTATGTTGTGGAACAAACCAGCCGTGGTGAAAGAAGTTACGACATCTTCTCCCGCCTGCTCAATGACCGCATTATTATGTTGTCCGACGAGGTGAATGATGCGACCGCATCTTTGGTGGTGGCACAGCTGTTGTATCTGGAAGGACAGGATCCCGATAAGGATATTCATCTGTATATCAACAGTCCCGGCGGCTCTATCACTGCCGGTATGGCTATTTACGACACTATGCAGTTCATTAAATGTGACGTTTCTACCATTTGTGTGGGATTGGCTGCCAGTATGGGTTCTTTTCTCCTTGCCGCAGGTGCGAAAGGTAAACGCCTTTCCTTGCCGCACAGCGAAATTATGATCCATCAACCGCTCGGCGGTGCCAAAGGGCAGGCATCCGACATTAAAATCCAGGCGGATCACATTTTGTTCATTCGCAACCGTATGAACGGCTTGCTGGCGGAAATGACCGGTCAGCCGATCGAAGTGATTGAACGGGATACCGACCGCGATAACTGGATGACCGCGGAAGATGCGGTGCGTTACGGTATTATCGATAAGGTGATCACCAAGCGCTGAAAACGATGAAATGCATAAAAGGAGGTGTGCACAGTGGCTAAAAACGATGAACAGTATACCGTTGCTTGTTCTTTCTGCGGTAAAACGCAGGATGAAGTGTACCGTATTATTGCGGGTCCGGGCGTGTATATCTGCGACGAATGTATAGAACTGTGCCGTACCATTTTGGAAGACGGTGAACCCGCCGCAAAACGGTCCACCGCCGATAAAAAGCAGGAAAAGCAACCTGAAAAGTTGCCCACACCTGCTGAAATCAAGCAAAAATTAGACGAATACGTCATAGGACAGGATGAAGCGAAGATCGCGTTGTCGGTAGCGGTATATAACCACTATAAACGCATTTTCTTCTCGGATGCGATGCATACCGAAGTAGGAAAAAGCAATGTTTTGTTGTTAGGCCCTACGGGTGTCGGTAAAACGGCGTTGGCACAGACCCTTGCGAAAGCGTTGGAAGTGCCGTTTGCAATAGCAGATGCTACCACCTTGACCGAAGCGGGTTATGTTGGCGAAGACGTGGAGAATATTTTACTCCGCTTGATTCAAGCAGCAGATTTTGACGTTAAAAAAGCAGAGCGCGGCATTATCTATGTGGATGAAATCGATAAGATTTCCCGCCGCAGCGAAAATCCTTCCATTACCCGTGATGTCAGCGGTGAAGGTGTACAGCAAGCGCTGCTGAAAATTTTAGAAGGCACTGTAGCGAATGTGCCACCTAACGGCGGCAGAAAACATCCGCAACAGGAGTTTATTCAGATCGACACGTCCAATATCTTGTTTATTTTGGGCGGTGCGTTTGACGGTATCGAAAAGACCATTGAAAAACGTGTGGGCACGGGTGCTCTCGGGTTTGGCAATGAAGTGAAATCCAAGAAAGATTTGACCCGTTCCGATCTCTTGCGTCAGTTGGTGCCGCAGGATCTCGTAAAATATGGTCTTATCCCTGAACTTGTAGGCCGTATGCCTGTTGTAACCACGTTGGATGCATTGGATGCCGATGCGTTGGTGCGTATTCTGCGCGAACCGAAAAACGCCGTTTTAAAGCAGTATCAGGAATTGTTTAAATTGGATGCTGTGGAATTGGTATTTACCGACGACGCATTGAAAGCGGTTGCCGAAAAGACGCTGGAACGCGGCACGGGTGCCCGTGGCTTGCGTTCGGTGATGGAAGAATTACTGACAGGTCTTATGTTTGAAATTCCGTCCGATCCTACCGTAGAGAAAGTTACCGTAACATCGAATACGGTGAAAAAGGGTGAACGTCCCGAAATCGTACGCAACCCCGATAAAAAAGCGGCGCGTCTTACGGGTACAGCGAAACCCAAACGCAAGGCGTCCGTATAGCATGTTTACAATCGGCGGCACCCTGTGCCGTCGATTTTTTAAGGAGAAAGTATATGTCAAGACGAGTGATACAAACCGCAACCCTGCCGCTGTTGCCTTTACGCGGTGTGGTAGTGTTTCCCGGTATGTTGTTACATTTTGATATCGGCAGAAAGAAATCTGCATTAGCGCTGAATGATTGTATGGAAGTGGATCAAACGATTTTCTTGATCGCACAGCGTGATTTAGCGGAAGAAGATCCCGGTATTGAAGATTTGTATGCCACAGGCGTTGTGGCAAAAGTACGGCAGATATTAAAAACGTCTAACGATAGCTTCCGCGTGTTGGTGGAAGGTCTGTACCGTGCGAAAATATCCGAAGTGGTAAAAGCAGAACCGTTTTTTGTGGTAAACGTCAGAGAACGCCCCGAACCGACTAACTTAGAACCGATACACGAAGACGCGCTTATCCGTCAATGTCGTATTGCATTTTCGGAATATGCCGATTTGGCGGGGGATGATATTGCCCCTGACGTGATGATGGGTGTGGCAACTGCCCGTAAAGCCGGTTACCTTGCCGACTATATTGCGGCAAATCTGCCGATGCCCGTAGAAGAAAAATCCCTTGTACTGCAAACGCTGCCCACTGTGCGCCGTACGGAACTGCTGATGTCTATTCTGCACCGCGAATGTGAAGTGCTGAAACTGGAAAAATCCATTCATTCCCGTGTGCAGGAACGTATGGACCAAAGCCAGAAAGAATACTATCTCCGCGAGCAGATGCGTGTTATCGCGGAAGAACTGGGCGACGGAGATAATCCGTTGGAAGAAGCGCAGGAATACGAGCAGAAAATACGTGCTTTAAAGCTGGATGAAGAAGCCGAAAAGACCCTTTTAAAAGAAGTGGATAAACTGGCGAAAATGCCCACAGGCTCTCACGAAGCGACGGTGGTGCGTAACTATTTAGATACCTGTATTGACCTGCCGTGGAACAAAGAAAGCGAACTGCATCTCGACCTTAATCACGCCGCAAAAGTACTTGACCGCGACCATTATGGTCTTAAAAAAGTTAAGGAACACATTTTAGAAACCTTGGCGGTACATAGCATTTCGGAAGAAATGCGGGGGCAAGTACTTTGCCTTGTCGGTCCTCCCGGTGTAGGTAAAACGTCTGTTGCGCGTTCCGTTGCGGAAGCAATGGGCAGAAAATACGTGCGCGTTGCTTTGGGTGGCGTACACGATGAGGCGGAGATCCGCGGTCATCGCCGTACGTATCTCGGTTCAATGCCGGGTAGAATTATCCGCGCCGTTCAGCAGGCTGGTGTCAAAAATCCGCTTATCTTGCTGGATGAAATCGATAAAATGGCGAGCGACTACCGTGGTGACCCCACTTCCGCGATGTTGGAAGTGTTGGACGCGGAACAGAATAATACCTTTACCGACCATTATATCGACCTGCCGTTCGATTTGTCGGGTGTGATGTTTATTACGTCTGCTAACGATGCGGATGCTATTCCCGCACCGCTTTTGGACCGTATGGATATTTTGCAACTGCCCAGTTACACAGCGGAAGAAAAATTCCATATTGCAAAAGAGTATCTGGTGAAAAAGCAGGTTAAACGCAACGGTCTTACCGGCAGACAACTGCGTATTACCGATACCGCTTTGCGTATGCTTATTGAAAATTATACAAGAGAAGCGGGTGTGCGCGAACTGGAACGCACCATAGGAAAAATTTGTCGCAAAGCCGCCAAACGTATTGTGGCGGGTGAAGTAAAATGCGTTACGGTTTCCGATCCCGAAACACTGTTAGGACCTAAGAAATACCGCGATGACCCCACTGCTGTAAAAGACCAGATAGGTGTGGTCAACGGCTTGGCTTGGACTGCCGTCGGCGGTGAAACGATGCCGGTGGAAGTTGCCATTATGGACGGCACGGGTAAAGTGGAACTGACAGGGTCGTTGGGCGACGTTATGAAAGAATCGGCACATACCGCTATCAGTTATGTGCGCTCTAAAGCGACACAATGGAATATCGATAAAGATTTTTATAAAACAAAAGATATCCATATCCACGTGCCCGAAGGTGCTGTACCTAAAGACGGTCCGTCTGCAGGCATTACGATCGCAACCGCCATTATTTCCGCTTTGACGGGTATTCCCGTTAAAGGTGATGTGGCGATGACGGGTGAAATCACCTTGCGCGGCAGGGTGTTGCCTATTGGTGGCTTGCGCGAAAAAACGATGGCGGCATATACCCACCATATGAAAACGGTGATTATCCCTGCAGAAAACACCCCCGACCTTGCGGACGTAGACGCAAAGGTGAAAGAACACGTGCAGTTTGTGCCTGCATCCCAACTGGATACGGTGTTGAAAACCGCGCTTGTGGGAGGACAGGTATGAAAATAGAAACCGCACAGTTTGAAATGTCGGCGGCATTGGCGGAACAGTTGCCGCCCGACACATTGCCCGAAGTTGCTTTTTCGGGCAAGTCTAATGTGGGAAAATCCTCCCTTATCAATAAACTGCTCAGCCGCAAAAACTTAGCGCGTACCAGCGCTACGCCCGGTAAAACGGCATCTATTAACTTTTATAAGTTATCTACTGCACGGTTTGTGGATTTGCCGGGCTACGGTTTTGCTAAAGTATCGGATGCCGAAAAACGCCGTTGGCGTGACCTTATCGGCGGCTATTTTGCGGCAGACCGCGATTTACGTCTTGTGATGCAACTGTTGGATATGCGCCATGCACCTACTGCAGACGATAAACAGATGCTGGATTATATGATTGACGAAGGCGTTCCGTTTATGGTGGTGCTGACAAAGGCGGATAAACTCAACAAAACCGAATACGCGGCGTGTATGGCGGCGTTTGATGCGTTTTTTGCCGACTATGAAGGCATACAGTACGTACCCTTTTCTGCGGTCAATGGGGAAGGTGTAGAAACCCTCCGCGAAATCATTGTATCTGTCACCGAAGAGGGTTGACAAACCGCAAAAATTCTTTTATAATCGACTTGTTAAAGACTTTGATGGGAAATAAGTGATCTTCGGTTGCTTGCAGAGAGAACGGTTGCGCTGTTGCGTGCTGTGAGACCGTTTATGTGACCTGTCACACGCCGTCCCTGAGTCCCGCTGTGATGAATGGCGGCGTTTTCCGCGTTAAGGAACAAGAGCGGCACGAATTTTCGTGCAATTTGGGTGGTACCACGGACATCTCCGTCCCATATTGGGGTGGAGGTGTCTTTTTCTTTAGCAAAAGAAAGGAAGTTTTGTAAAATGAAATGGACAGGTCTTAATGAACTGCGCGAAAAATATCTCGCGTTTTATGAGAGCAAGGGGCATTTGCGTTTGCCCAGTTTCTCTCTGGTGCCGCAAGGCGACAAATCATTGTTGCTCATTAACTCGGGTATGGCACCGATGAAAAAGTATTTCACGGGCGAAGTGACCCCGCCGCGTAAGCGTGTCACTACCTGCCAGAAATGTATCCGCACCCCTGATATCGAACGCGTTGGTAAAACTGCGCGTCACGGTACCTATTTTGAAATGCTCGGTAACTTTAGCTTCGGCGATTACTTTAAGCACGAAGCTACGGCGTGGGCGTGGGAGTTCTGCACCAAAGTGCTGGAGATCCCCGAGGAACGTATTCATATCAGCATTTATGAAGACGATGATCAGGCGTTTGATATCTGGACGAAGGAAGTGGGTGTCAATCCCGAACGCATTGTGCGCTTAGGCAAGGAAGATAACTTCTGGGAACACGGTTCGGGTCCGTGCGGTCCTTGCTCGGAATTGCACTTTGACCGCGGTGAAGAATACGGTTGCGGCTCGCCCACTTGCGGTGTCGGCTGTGACTGTGACCGCTATATGGAATTCTGGAACTTGGTGTTTACCCAGTTTGACAGTGACGGTGAAGGCACCTATACGCCTCTTGACCACCCCAACATTGATACAGGTATGGGCTTGGAACGTTTGGCTTGTGTAATGCAGGGTGTGGCAAACTTGTTTGAAGTAGACACCGTGCAGAACATTATGAAACACATCAGCAAAATCGCAGGTGTGGCGTATCACGATAATGAAAAACAGGACGTTTCCCTGCGCGTTATCACCGACCATATCCGTTCTACCACCTTTATGATCGGCGACGGTGTAATGCCGTCTAATGAAGGTCGCGGTTATGTGTTGCGCCGCTTGTTGCGTCGCGCCGCACGTCACGGCAGATTGCTCGGTATTCGTGACCCGTTCTTGTATGAAGTAGCCCAAACGGTTATTAACGAAAATATCTCTGCATACCCCGAACTTGCAGAGAAAAAAGACTTTATCCAGAAACTTATCCATACCGAAGAAGTGGCGTTCGGTAAAACCATTGACAGCGGTCTTTCTCTGTTGGATGAATTGCTTTCCAATATGGATGGTACCGTGCTGTCGGGTGCGGATGCGTTCAAACTGTATGATACTTATGGCTTCCCGTTAGATCTTACTGCCGACATCTTGGAAGAAAAGGGCTTTACGGTAGATGAAGAAGAGTTTGCCCGCTTGATGAAAGAGCAGAAAGAACGCGCGAGAAATGCCCGTAAAGATGCGGGTGCGGATGCGTGGAAGGGCGGCGCTTCGGTAGCAGAACAGATGACCGCATCTACGTTTGTCGGTTACGAAACGCTGGAAACAGAAGCGAAAGTGCTTGCTGTTATTAAAGATAACGAATTGGCAGAACTTGCAGCTGAAGGTGAGACAGCGGCTATCGTTCTCGACGTTACCCCGTTTTACGCGGAAAGCGGCGGTCAGGTGGGTGATACAGGTGTCATTACCACCGCGGGCGGCACATTTAAGGTGGAAAACACCGTTAAAACCCATAGTGGTGTTGTAGTACATAGCGGTACGGTGGTAAGCGGCGCTGTATGCGGCGGCGATACGGCTGCCGCTTGCGTAGATACCGTGTTGCGTGCGGATACCGTGCGTAACCATACCGCGGCGCATTTGTTGCAGGCGGCGTTGCGCGAAGTACTCGGCACCCACGTACAGCAGGCGGGCCAGTTGGTAACCCCTGCGCGTATGCGTTTTGACTTTACCCACTTCTCCGCGATGACCACCGAAGAAATTGCGGCGGTTGAACAGAAAGTGAATGCTTGGATTCTGCAAAATATCCCCACACAGATTGAAGAAATGCCGATTGCAGAAGCGAAAAAACGCGGTGCAATGGCGCTTTTCGGCGAAAAATACGGTGAAATCGTGCGCGTTGTGGCAGTGCCCGACGTATCTGTAGAATTCTGCGGCGGTACCCATGCAAAAGCAACGGGCGATTTGGGCCTGTTCCGTATTCTGTCCGAAAGTTCGGTGGCGGCGGGTGTTCGTCGTATCGAAGCGGTAACGGGTACGTACGTACTGGAACTGCTGAATAAACAGGCGGCACTGATGAACGAAACCGCCGTTGCACTCAAAGCCAATGCCGCTGATGATATTGCACGTCGTGCAGTGCAGGTGATGGGTGAACTGAAAACTGCTGAAAAGGCGCTGGATGATATGAAAGCGGCGCAGAGTGCAGATAAAATGAAAGAAATGCTCGGCAATGCACGCGAAGTCGGTGCTGTTAAAGTGATTACTGCGGCGGTGAAAGGTCTCACCGGTGACGGTATCCGTTCGATGTGCGACAGTTGTCGCGATACTGCCGGTGATACAGCGGTCGTTGTGCTGGCAGGCGTGGGTGATAACAACGTTACATTCGGATGCTACTGTGCTCCCGCTGCTGTAAAAGCGGGTGCACACGCAGGTAACATTGTGCGCGAAGTGGCTGCTCTTTGCGGCGGTAAAGGTGGCGGCAGACCCGATATGGCTATGGCAGGCGGTAAAGACGTTGCGGCGGTTGATAAAGCATTGGCGGCGGTTGACGGTATCGTATCTGCGATTTTGAAATAAGGAGTGCAGCTATGGATTGCCTATTCTGTAAAATTATCGCGGGGGAAATCCCTTCAAAAAAAGTATACGAGGATGACAAAATATTTTGCTTTTATGACATTGCTCCTGCGGCACCCGTACACTTTTTGGTTATTCCCAAAGAACATATCACGGGCGCATCGGCAATCACCGCCGATAATGCGGACTTGGTTGGATATATCTATGCAAAAATTGCCGAAATCACCAAGGAAATGGGTATCTCTTCTTACCGTGTTGTGACCAACTGTGGTGCGGATGCGGGTCAAACCGTGTTTCATTTGCATTTTCACGTGTTGGCAGGCGGTACGCTGGGAGCAATGGCGTAAGTATGAATTTCATCATCATCGACTTGGAATGGAACGGCTCGTATGTCAAAAAGGTGCATGGCTTTTTCAATGAGATTATCGAAATCGGTGCTGTAAAAGTAGGAGAAGATATGCGCGAAAAAGAAAGATTTCACGCTATCATTCGTCCTGTGGTGAGCAAAAAATTGACAAAACTGGTTACCGATCTGACCGGTATTGAAGACGAAGAACTCACCGACGGTACCACCTTTACGGGCGCTATGGCGGCGTTTCGCCGTTGGATAGGCAAGGAAGAGACGGTGATACTCACATGGAGTACTACCGACCTGCTTGTGTTTTTGGAAAACTACCGCTATTTTTGTCGTACCGATACCATTCCGTTTATGACCGCGTATGCGGATTTGCAGGCGTATGCACAAATGTGTATGGACATACCGTCCAACCAACAAATAGGGCTGTCTAAAGCGGCGGAAGCGTTGCAGATCAACGAAGAGGACGTGGCGCATCATCGCGCATTGGACGACAGTGTGTTGAGCGGCAGAATTTTATCGAAACTGTATAAAAAAGATGCTTTTGCACCGTTTGTATACACGGCGGATGACAAATTTTACGACCGTATTACTTTCAAAAATACGTATATTATTGACCCGAAAAATCCGCTGGTCAAAAAGGAATATCTGCGCTTTTTCTGCGAAATTTGCGGAAAATCGTTGCGTTTTGACGGAAAGTGGAAACATCATAACCGTGCTCTAACAGCATTGGGACAATGTGATGCGTGCAACAAGAAGTTTACTGCACGTGTGCAAATTAAAGTTAAGTACGACGGGGTGGACGTGAAACGGAAACTCGTCGAGAAAAAACCAAAAGAAACAGAGGAGGCAACTAACAATGAGCAAGAAACCCAGTAAACTGTCCGGCTTTTTGGCCGAATTCAAAGCGTTTGCTATGCGTGGCAACGTTATCGACCTGGCTGTCGGTGTTATCATCGGCGGTGCGTTCCAGAAGATCGTTACTTCTGTTGTTAACGATCTGGTGATGCCGTTTATCGGTCTGTTGACCGGCGGTCTGAACTTCAAAGAGCAGTTTTTGATTCTAAAAATGCCTGAAGGCGTTGAAAAAGCACAGGTGCTTTCTATCGAAGCCGCAAAGGAACTCGGTGTTACCACCTGGAACTACGGTTCTTTCGTGACCGAAGTTATCAACTTCATCATTATGGCGTTTGTTATCTTCCTGCTGGTGAAAGGCATCAACTCCTTGAACGGTCTCGGCAAAAAGAAAAAGGAAGAAGAACCCGCACCTGCACCGACCACCAAAGTGTGCCCGTTCTGTAAATCCGAAATTGCCATTGATGCTACCCGTTGTGCACATTGTACTTCTGAAGTGGAATAAGAACATAAAAAGACCCGCCGTACGGCGGGTCTTTTTATGTGAAAAATGTGCGTGTGTTTTAGACACAATACCTATATACAACATATGCAACGCTAAAAGCCCTTTTTTCGTAAAACTTTGCACTTTTTTTACATAAAACACAAAGGTTTTAAAAACCATTTCGTCAAATCGACGAAAAATAGCCCTAAAATTTGGCGGTTTGCGCATTGACGAAAGTACCACAGAAAGGGTATTATTAATATGCGTAGTTGCTTCTTTTGCATGGGCATGTATGTGAAGAAGAATTATAGTGAAAAAACAAAAAGGAGAGAATCAGTATGAAGAGCATTTGTTTGCACAAGCGCATCGGTGCGGTGCTGTTGGCGCTGTCGCTGTTGTGCGGAATGGTATTCACCGGCGCATTACCGGCGGCGGCAAGTACCGAACCTGCTGAAGTGACCACCTTTAATGCGGACTTCAGCGAATTAGGCGCAATTACAGAAGCGAAAACTATCGAATATCTCGAAAGTAAATTCGCTTTCTATTATGCGCAGGAAGGAAATGCGTGGGAACGCTTTGACGTTAACGGCTATGCGGTGAACGCCGACGGTGTGGAACACACCACAAAAGGTACTGCGGGTACCTTCTATGCCCCCGATACCAAAACGTCTATTGGTAACTACGTAGACGGTATCGGTTCTGCGGGTAACTCCGGTAACGGCATTGCTAAGTGGACGTTGGATGGCAATAAATGGTTATGTTATCTGAATAACGGTAAGACGCACGACCATCTGTGGCGTAAATCCGGTTCTATGGCTGTTAAGGGTACCGACGGTGCATTGGCCCAGCTCGACAACTTTAAGTTAGATATGGACTTTGTGCTGACAGGTGCAGACGGCACGTATGATACCAATGCTTTAGCGGTCGCATTCCGTTCGGATAACCCGTATATTGACCGTAATGTTGTTACGCAAGGTATGTTTGCAGTTTCCGCACATGGCGGCTATTTCTTCGGTGATGATTTCACCACCGCTTTGGACGCAGGTCAGTATATCTTCAATAGCGCCGGTACCGGCGAAAGCGGCAACGCAAAGTACGATCTCTTTACGTCGGATATTGCGACGGATAAAGATGACCGCACTGTGACCGGCAAATTGGGCGGTGCGAATTTCATGAACAACCAGAATCGTACTAATGCTAAGACGCCCGAAGGCACAAAAGTGGCAACCGTTTGGCCGAAAGTAATGGAAACCGGCATCGGCAAAGACGTAGAAGTACATATGACCTTGACGGTTGTAAATCATCAGGCAACTGTGGTACTGACCAATACGGAAGGTGCCGAATTATTAAAAGAAACGACCACGATTTCTCGCGCTGGCGCAGGTTATCTCGTTCTCAGCGGTTCGGCTAACCAGGGTAAATATGCCAACATCGAAGTGACTCGTCTGGATGTCAACGGCAATCCTGTTGATTTTGAAGACGATACCGAAGGCTTTGACTTCGGTGAATCCTTTGATGCTGCTGCAAAATACTATGAGGGTTCCTACTACCGTGCTACCGACAAAGATATGTTCTGGTTGGAAGGTAAGCAGGCAACTTATTACACTTTCGACGATGCAAACTATGCAGATGATGCGGCAACAATTGCGCGCTTGAAAGATAAATTTGGTCTGTACGTCTATTTCGGCGGTGGTTTATTCAAACTCCCCGAACCGTATATGGATAGCGAAGACTCTACGGATACGGACGACGCTTGGTCCGGCGTTGGCGGCGCCGCTAACTTTGCACGGTGGTATTATACCAAAGACGGTTTTACAATGCGTACCGGCAACGATAGAGTTGCCGGCGGCGAAGCGTTGCGTAAAGGTGTGACGCTGTCTCCGAAGATGGACGGTAAACCGATTTATGCACGCAACGTGGAATTGTACACCGACCTTACGTTTGTTGAGAACGCCAACAACTATAGTATTTGGAGTATCGGTTTACGTTCTAAAGAAGAAGGCCGTATGATCAACGGCAACAATGACAACAACAACAAATACGCTAACCACATTGCGTTGCAGGTAAGACCTGACGGCATTAACATTGTGGACGGTAAAAGAGCGCCGCAGATAACTGCGAACATTACCGCCGACACCGGTTATACCGCTTACGCTGATGGTGCCAAGCACTACAACGTACGTGTGTACGCAAAAGTGGAAGGCGACAAATTGACGGTGAAAGTCACCGATAATGCTACGGGCGCTACTTTGTTCGAAGTAACCGACAAAACGGTATCTTACTTGGCAGAAGGGTATATCAATATTGCTTCCGGTCAGGCAAATGCATCTATTGCTAACCTGTATGTCAATGTGCTGGAAGATAAGATGACCCCTGCCTTTGAGACGAAATACAACGATTTCTTTGCCTACAACAGTTTGGAAAGAGCCGACGAACGCATCCCTGCATATCTTCGTCAAGCAAAGAACTTAAACGGCAAAGACTTCTTTGGTACTACTGCACTGAACTACAACTGCGATCATTTTGCTAAAGCACAGATCGACAGCTTGAATTTTGCGGTTGCTGATGGCTACTCTTTTGAAACCACGGGCGAAGGTGAACAAGCGGTAACGACCCTTCTGTTGAACGGCGAACCTGTATTATCTACTGCGGAAGAATGGGTTACCGCTATCGGGTATGCGGATGAGACACAAGAAGTCATTAAAGTTACCCGTAACGGTGAATATCTGAATAAGATCGTCGAAGATCTTTCTAATGAGTTCTACGACTATCTTGACAGCAAATTTAATTTCTATTACACCGACACCCAGACCTATAAAGGTGCAGGCGCTGCAAACAACGGCTGGGGCAGTGAAGCGGGTTCGATATATGTCAATACGTGGTTGCAGTTTACCGGCTTGGCGGCGGCGACCAACGTGTCCGACTATATGAAAGAAGAAGGTCACACACCTATTGATCAACACATCAGCACGATGGTGCCGAAGGTAGATAATTATCCTGTAAAAGGTAAAGACTTTGACCTGTCTTTCAGTGTACGTTTGAGCGATTCGAAAAATTACGGCACCGCTTATGTGTTCTTCAATATGCCGGAAAAAGGCAATATTGGCGCAGCGGCAGAGTCGAACGGCGTGATTGCGTTTAACAGCGATCTGCACGCGATCAAGATCAACAAATCCGAGTTTAAGTTCTGGAACGGTACCGAATGGGTGGATCTGGTTGAGGAATACGTCGGTGCGAACAACATCGCCACTCTCGCGATGAAGGTTGTTGACGGCAAATTGACCGGCACCGTAACCTTCAGCGGTAAGTCTGCGCAGGCGTTTGAAGTGACTCTCACCAACACCGACGGCGGTTACTTTGCAATCGGTCACAACGGCGGCAACGTGAACTTCGGCGGCATGCAATTGCAGGTCTTTGACGATTATGTGGTGCACACTTGTGAGTTCGATAATGCGAAGTACGACGATAACAATCACTGGAACGAATGTGATTGCGGCAAAGCTGATGAAGTCATTCCGCACGAATTTGATAACGATTGCGATACGGATTGCGATTGCGGCTATACCCGTGAAGTAGAGCCGCACGACTACACGATTCCGGACTATGATGAAACAGGTCACTGGAACGAATGTGCTTGCGGTGTTGTTGATGAAGTGTTACCGCACGAATTCGACAATGACTGCGATGTCGACTGCGCTTGCGGTTTTGTCCGCGAAGTGGAGCCGCACGACTACACGATCCCGAACTATGATGAAACAGGTCACTGGAACGAATGTGCTTGCGGTGAAAAAGACGAAGTCATCCCGCACGACTACGCGACTCCGGACTATGACGAGAACGGTCACTGGAACGAGTGCACTTGCGGTGCTGTTGATGAAGTGATTCCGCACGACTACGCGACGGCTGACCATGACGAAACCGGTCACTGGAACGAATGTGCTTGCGGTGCTATCGATGAGGTACTTCCGCACGAATATGACAACGATATCGATGCGGAATGTAACGTCTGCCACGAGATCCGCGAAGTGCGGTTCACCGGCTGGATCGAGGACGGCGGCAAGAAAATGTATTACGTTGACGGCACACCGCTCAAGAGTGAGTGGGAAGAGATCGGCGGCAAATGGTACATTTTCGATGCCGACGGCTATATGATCGTGAACAAATGGATGAAAGACTCCAAAGGTTGGGTCAAACTGGGTGCTGACGGCGCTATGTTGACCAACAAGTGGACCACCGATTCTAAGGGATGGTGCTACGTTGGTGCTGATGGCTATGCTGTGACCAACTGCTGGAAGAAAGACTCCAAAGGCTGGTGCTACCTGGATGCCAACGGTACTCAGGTGAAATTCAAGTGGGTCAAAGATAACGGCAAATGGTATTATCTGGATGCTAACGGCTATATGGTCACCAACAAATGGCAGAAAGACTCCAAGGGTTGGGTAAAACTCGGCGGCGACGGCGCAATGCTGACCAATAAGTGGACCACCGACTCTAAAGGTTGGTGCTACGTAGGTAGCGACGGCTACGCTGTGACCAACTGCTGGAAGAAAGACTCCAAAGGCTGGATCTGGCTGGATGCTAACGGTTCTAT
>JAZPXM010000200.1:0-11736 GCA_045543675.1 Acutalibacteraceae bacterium | reverse complement strand
CAGTATAGCACTTTCTTTTTAAAAAAGAAAGTGTTTTATGAAAAATACCCGTTCAGTTTTGAACGGGTATTTTTACTGCATTTATTTTGTACCGAAAATACGGTCACCTGCGTCGCCGAGACCGGGTAAGATATACCCGTTTTCATTCAGGCAACGGTCAAGAGAGGCGCAGTAAATCTGTACGTCGGGATGTGCTTCATTCAGCGCTTTCAAACCTTCGGGCGCCGCGATAATGCACATAAATTTAATACTGCGCGGATGCCGTTCTTTGATCTGCGAAATCGCATCAATTGCCGAGCCGCCGGTGGCAAGCATCGGGTCTACGACGATCACATCGCGTTCTTCAATATCGCTGGGAAGTTTGCAGTAGTATTCTACGGGCTGCAACGTATCGTGATCACGGTATAAACCGATATGTCCCACACGCGCGGAAGGCACCAATTCCACAGCGCCGTCCACCATGCCGAGACCCGCGCGCAGAATCGGCACAAACGCCAGTTTCCTGCCGGCAATCACCTTCGCTTTCGTAGTTTCCATCGGGGTTTCCACCTCGACTTCACACAACGGCAGATCGCGGGTCGCCTCATACACCAACAGTTCGGTGATCTCACGGATAAGACCGCGGAACTGATTAGACGGTGTACGTTTGTCGCGCAAGATAGATACTTTGTGTTGGATCAAGGGATGATCGGCAATAAACGGTTTTTGCATAATGAGACCCTCCAATATCGTTATTTCTTTTGTTCTGCTTGTTTGGCTTTTAATTCCCGTTCCGCTTGCGGCAACCGCAGATACACGGGTTGCAAAGCGGCGGCATCACAGCGCTTATCACTGCGATACGCTGCTGCGGCAACACCGACAGCATTCTGATACCGCAAATGATCAGGCGCTATGTGCAGGTTGGGAACAACATTCCCAAGAGTAGTATAGCACAGTTTTGCGCCATCGCCAACTAAAATTACTGCTTTTTCTAAATTTTTCAGGCTTTTTCCCAGTTCTTCGATAGAAATCGCTTGGTCAGGGGTTAAACGGGCAACGCTTTCCCCGACCTCAAACAAAGCGGTATACACCTGTCCGCAACGCGCGTCCATAACGGCGCACACCGTTTGTTTTTGGGGCAGGCCAATAAAGTTATATGCCATACTTTCCAACGTAGACACCGCTACGCACGGAATAGCATCCGCAAAACAAAGCCCTTTAACCGCCGCCACGCCGATACGTACGCCCGTAAACGAGCCCGGACCGACGTTGACAGCCGCCACGTCGATGTCTTTTAAGCAAAGCGCGGCATTTTTCAGCATATCTTCCACCATCGGCAGTATCGTTTGACTATGGGTCATTTTACTGCGCAATTCGGTGGCGGTTATGAGCGCACCGTCTTCCAAAATTGCCGCCGAAGCGGTAACCGCAGAAGTATCTATCGCTAAAATTTTCATTGTTAAAACCTCTCAATAATACGGGTGGTCTCGTCAGGCGCAGAAATGCGTAAACGCACAGCGTCAGCAGGCAACGCCGCCTCAATGTTTTCGCTCCATTCTATCACAAGGATAGCACCCTCATCCAAATAATCGTAATACCCTGTGGTCAGCAAATCGTCCCAACTGCTGATGCGGTACATATCAAAATGCACCAGCGGTGGATTGCCGCCGTAATCGTGCACCAAAGCAAAGGTGGGGCTGGAAACTTCCGCAGACAGTTGCAAGCCGCGGGCAAGACCGCGCACAAACGCCGTTTTCCCCATACCCATACCGCCAAACAACGCCAACACTTGACCGCCGCACAGCGTTTTCGCAATTGCTTCACCGACCGCTTCGGTTTCCGCTGTCGAATGGGTTTCCCAACGTTTTTGCATATTTCCCCTCCTTTGTACATCATTCACAAGATATCATAACATATTTTTTTATATAATTAAAGGGTTTATCTTGAAAAAATCGAAAAAAAGAAATATACTGTTAAAAGAAACTATCGTAACAAGGAGGTGAGCAGATGAAACTGATGAAAGGCGGCAGTAATTTCCGCTTTGCCTTGCGCAACACAAACTTTCGGCTATTGATACTGTGTTTTTTGTGTTCATTTTACGGCTGTATGCTGGTACTGTCCGCAAACCTTTCTGCAGGCAACGGTTGGAAAGGTATTATTACCCAGGCGGGTGCTTCAGCCGTTGGATTTATATTTGCCATTTTGATTTCACAAATCGACTATGATGATATTTGCCGCGCGTGGCCCTTTATTGCAGGAGCGGCAGTTTTACTGGTACTGCTCACCTTTACACCGTTGGGACTAAACGTGAGCGGTACCGACGATACCGCTTGGCTTGCTTTGTCTCTTGGTTCTTTTACGCTTACATTCCAGCCATCCGAGTTATTAAAGATTGCTTTTATCATCACCTTTTCCCGCCATTTGGCGGCGGTTGGTGACGATATCAACGCGCCGCGCAATATCCTGCTGTTAGGCGCACACGCTCTGCTCCCTATCGGTCTTATCTTTTTACAAGGCGATGACGGCACCGCGCTTGTATTTGGTTTGATGTTTGTTGCTTTAATGTTTGCGGCAGGGTTGAAATGGCAGTATTTTGCAGGCGCTATTACCACCGTATTGGTAGCAGTACCGTTTGTATGGATGAATCTCACAGACGATAAAAAAGGACGTATCCTTTCTATTTTGCAACCCGAAATGTATACCGAAACCTACGGTTGGCAACAGGAACAAGGTATTATTTTGATGGGTTCGGGCAAAATGTTTGGTGTCGGTTACTTAAACGGCAGTAACCCCGGACTGTTCGCACGTAACAACGACCTTATCTTCACGGTTGCAGCAGAAGAATTCGGGTATATCGGTTCGCTTTTATTGCTCGCTTTGCTTGCTTTACTCACGCTCGAATTGTGGCGCTGTGCCATGCGCGCAAGAGATGCATTGGGCAAATATATGTGTATTGGTACCATGGCAATGATCGGTTTCCAATCCATTATCAACATCGGTATGAACGTGCGCTTGTTACCGATTATCGGTATCACGCTCCCCTTTTTCAGCGCAGGCGGCACGTCGGCGCTCACGTTGTATCTTGCCATCGGCTTGGTGCTGAGTGTCAGTTTTTACAGTAATATCAAAGCCAATTCTATTCGCAGGTGACATATGAAAAAAAGTGCTGTTTTCAAAGGATATTGCCTGGTTATCGTTAGTGCTTTTCTATTTGGCTGTATGCCGCTTATCACGAAAAACATTTACGCTGAAGGGGTTAACTCGCTAAGCGTAGTCTTTTTGCGCAACGTGTTGTCTATCCCCGTTTTAGGCGCTTTGACTTTATGGAAAGACCACACGCTTCGCATACCGACAAAAGCGCTGTTACCTATTGCCGCTATCGGTTTGACCGGCTGTTGCATTACCCCTTTTCTCCTGTTTACGTCCTACAACTTTTTAGCGTCGGGGACTGCCACCGTTTTGCATTTCATTTACCCGTCTGTCGTGGTGCTGGCAAGCATCTTTTTTTTGAAAAAGAAGCCACATATAGGCAGTATCATATCGGTCGTCATTTGCGCTGTAGGTATTGGGTTATTTTATGACCCATCCACTCCGCTTGACCCGTTTGGTGCGCTTTTGGCTTTGGTGTCGGGTATCACCTACGCCGCATACGTCGTATTGCTGTCCGCCTGTAATTTACACGGCGTTAAAGGATTTCGGTTAGCATTTTACCTTTCGGTAATATGTTCGGTAGCAATATTGCCCGTTTTCCTTATAAGCGGCGGTATCACCTTTCCCACGTCTATTGTCGGGTGGTTGCTATGTTTACTACTCGCCGTGATCATCAATGTCGGTGCAGTAATACTATTCCAACAAGGTACACTACTTATCGGTGGTGAACGTGCCGCCATATTAAGTACGGTAGAACCCATTACGGGCGTGTTTATCGGCGCTGTAGCATTTCACGAGATTATCGGCGTGCGTTCTGCCATCGGCTCTGCTCTGGTTATTGCGGCAAGTATTTTGATTGCCGTATCGGATATGAAGGATAAAAAATAAGCGATGCTTTGCATCGCTTATTTTTTATCCTTTTTTCGGCATCGGGCGGTGTTTGGCGGTGTATTTTTCCACATCGATGCGGATAATCTGCACAATGCCCACCATACGATCGGTAAACGCAAAATCCTTACCCGTCTGGGTTTTCATCAGTACCGAAAGCCCGTATTTTTTCTCTTCCAAATCATCCACCAGCGTAGCAACACCTTTACCCATAATGGATGCATACGCCATACCGTACTGGCACGCAATTTTCCCCTCAAACGAAACCGTATCGCAAACCAGTTCGAAGAAGACCTTGGGATTTTTGCGTAAAATGTCGATTTTTTTGCCTGTATTGGCACCATGCAGATACACAGTCAACCTGCCGTCCTGCATAGTATACCCGTAATTCATAGGCACGACGTACGGCTCGCCGTCATCTACCATACCGATATGGATAACCTTGGCCGTGTCCAAAATACGCGTAATCTCCGCTATGTCGGTCACCGCTTGTTCTCTTCTCGTAATGCCTTCTTGCATTAGTATATCCCCCTATAAAAACTGTCCTGCTCGTTTTTACTGTTTCGGCGGCACAACTTCCAGCCAATAGCCGTCAGGATCTTCAATGAAATAAATGCCCATTGCAGGATTTTCAAAGCAAATACAACCCATTTCCTTATGCAAAGCATATGCCGCGTCGTAATCGTCCGCTTCAAACGCCAAATGGAATTCGCACTCGCCCAGATCGTACTTCTGCGGATGTTCGTCCAAGCAGGTAAGTTCCAACACAAAATCGGTTTCAGCATTACCTATGTATACAATGGTAAAACCGTCACCGGTTATGCGGCGTACTTCTGTAAGCCCCAGCGCTTTCTCATAAAACGCCATAGATGTTTCCAAGTCAGCAACATTGTAGTTTTCGTGAACCATTTTGAATTTCATATATATCCTCTTTTCTGCGCACAGCGCTTATATTTTTTGTACTTGATTCGTGTATTGCGGGTGTTCGTTTAAGAACGTATCCACAATTTGCGGCATTTCCCAATAATGCATCGGATACACGTGCTTTGCAGAAATATGTTCCAAAAAATAGCACATACCTCTATCGTAATCCTGCTCTTGTCTGGGATCCAGCACCACAAAAGCGACGTCTATGTCTTTGCCGTTTAACGTTTCGGACAGCAACCCGATTTGTTGACGGTAATCGTTTGTCATCTGTGCATTATAGGCGTCACTCTCTTCTTCCCACACCCAATCGTTTAGATCACCTGCGTGGTAAATCACATTTTCTCCGTCTATAAGTAAAAACGCAACACCTATATCCGTAGACGCAAAAGTGGTAAGTGTTTGTCCCAAAGGCAGATGATATTCCTTACCCGCAGACACCTGCAAAACATTGACCGTTGCAAAGGGTTCGATATCATCCGATAAAATGGCGTATACCGTTTGCATACCCACGCCATCCAACAAAGAGAAAATGTCCGCATTGTAATGGTCATGATGCCCGTGACTGCAAAGCACAAAAACAGGTTTCGTCGTCTCTAATGTTGGCAAACAGCCTTTTTCATAATCAAACAGATAGTAACAATTATCCGTTTCGACTAAAAAACAACTGTGATGAATGTAGGTAACTCTCATAGATTGTCTCCTATTTACAGTCAAACACACGATCTCACACGTCGTCTCTCACATCAGCGAGTACAATACCGACAACACCGTATCGTTTCTGTTCTTCTGCAGAATAATACTGTTCCATATCCCGCGGCGATGCAGCATCGATATTTTCAACCGTATATCCGCATTGTAATAACGGTAAAGATTTGTACAATTCTTCGAAGCTATTGAACCGATGTACTTTTTTGACCGTAGCAGTTAACTTCTCGCCGTTAGCCGTATTGGTAAAAGTGATAGCGTCTCCTGTTTTTATCTTCTGCCGTTTTTCATCATATAAACGCAATTCTATTGTTTTCTCTCCGCTTTTTATCATTTCATACGGTGCAGAAAACAATTTCATCGCGTGAACCGTATTTTTTCGGCGAAGCCGCGCAACGGCTTCGCAATGCTGTGTACCGGGGAACAAGTCCACGGGGGTGACCCATTGGGTCTCATATCCACGCGCGGCAAAACGCGCAAGATCGCGTGCTAACGTTGCAGGGTCACAAGACACGTACACCACTTTCGACGGTGCCATGGTTGCAATAGTATCGATCAGCGCTTCATCACACCCTTTACGCGGCGGATCAATCACCACGGCGTCAGGGCGTATTCCTTCTTTTTCCAGTTGCTTCGCTGCCGCGGCAGCATCCGCGCAAATGAACCGCGCATTAGTGATACCGTTTGCTTTCGCATTTTGCTTCGCGTCTTCAATGGCGGGAGCAACAATCTCCACGCCGATAAGGGTCTTTACATTTTTTGCCATAGAGAGACCTATTGTACCCGTACCGCAATACAAATCTAACAGCGTCTCTTCCCCTGTTAAAGCAAGCGCTTCTTTTGCCAAAGTGTACAGTTTTTCGGTTTGTACGGGATTTACCTGAAAAAACGAGCGCGGAGACAATTTAAAGCGTAAACCGCACAACGTATCGGTAATATACCCGTCTCCGAACACGGTAAATTCTTCATCACCTAAAATGACGTTGGTATCTTTGCGGTTAATATTGACCACCACAGAACGCAAAAGCGGTGTCGCCTTTTTCAGCGCTTCCACCAACATCGGCAAAGCGGGCAGTTTTCCCGACGTTGCCACAAGGCACACCATCACTTCGCCCGTTTTTTCACCGTGACGGATATACACGTGACGCAACAGACCCGTATGCCGCGTTTCATCATAAACAGCCACACCGTTTTGTTCCGCCCAACACAGTACCGCACGCAAAATATCTGCAAAAAAAGCAGGTTGCAGAGCGCAGTCTGCGCACGGTATAACACGGTGGCTACGCGGTGCGTAAAATCCTGCTATCGGCTTACCGTCTTGCACTGCAAGCGGATACTGCGCTTTATTCCGATAACGGTCAGCATTTTCTGCCGCCACAATTGGTTGCGGTATGATATCCAAGCCGCCGATATGGGCAAGCGCATCCGCCACCTTTTGCCATTTATACTGCGTTTCTGCCGCGTATGTTACATGCCGCCATACACAGCCGCCGCATTTTTCATACACATCACACGCCCGCTCTTCGGTGTTTACGCGGTCTTTGGACGGCGTATGCAAGGCGGTCATTCTGCCGAATGCATAGCGTTTGTCCACCTTTTGAATACGGCAGGTAATAACATCCCCTGCCGCAGTATACGGCACAAACACTGCCATACCGTTTTCACTTCTGCCGATACCGTTACCTTCACCGGTCACGCCCGTAACAGTAAGCGGTATCTCCATATTTTTCTTCAAATCCATATTTCTACCTTAACGAAACGACCTGACAGCAGTACCCGCCGTCAGGTCGTTTGCTGTTTTATTTTCTGCCTACGGTCACAAGCACGTCATAACCCACCGTGGCATCCCCGTAATATACCCATACATTAGGATGATTCGGCAAAGAAATACGCGTTTTAAGCGTTTTCTGCCCCTGTGTTATCTCACTTCCCAAATCCAAAACCGCCACAAGATCCGTAGTCCTTATGTTGCGCAATACGTTCGCAGGACCGCACAACACCACATTGGAAAGGGTGGTTTCTGTAGGTGTTACCACAATATCACTCGGACAATTTACCACGCTGACATTATCTTTGGTCAGTTCCAAGGTCATTTTCTTGGTGGAGATATTTTTGAGATTCCATTTTGCCGTTACCGTTTCCACACCACCCAACACTTTCAGCGTTTCGGGTATCTGTAAATCTAACGTTTGGGTCAGAGTTTCCTTGGACAAACGGTCAAAATCAAAGGTACAAAGGGTCGCAAGAGAGGTTTCAAAATCAGCAATCGTCTGTTCAGCGCCCCACAGTTCCAAATACGCAGGAGAGAACGTAATCAGATTTTCGGCATCTGCATACGCGGTCGGCGCATTCACCAAGGTGTATTTCAAATCTACTTTTCTGTACACCAATATCGGCACCGTCACTTTAACGGCGGCGTTATCGGCATTCAACGTACAATGCGAAATATCCACTTCGGCACCATCTTTGCCGAGCGCCTTTAAAGTGGCTTCAAAGACGGCCGTTTCAGTCAAAGCGGCTTGTTTATCGGTTACTGCCACAATGGAGGCGATAGACTCAATTTCTGCTTTCGGTCCGCTGATTTTAATAGTGCCGTTTTCCACCGCGCCACCAGAAACAGCCGGCGTACCAAGCTGGTACTTGGTTTCATCTGCGGAAGAAATGTTCGGTATCTGTGTTTGCACCGCAAATACCATATCTTCTACCCAAATATCACAAGTTATGGTCGCACCGTCGGATTCTACCTTGCGAATCTCAAAATCGGTCAGCTTACCATTCTTGGTGGCCTGAATTTCCAACGACTTATATGCGCCGGGCGCAATTACCGAACTGGTATCCGCTGTCAATAAAATATCCTGCGCAGTCAACTGTTCCACAAGCGAACGGCGTCCGTATACTACCACGTTTGCTTTCATATCCGCGCCATCCACAATACGCAAATTCAACGTATCGGTAGCATATTCACCGAGAGTCACCACAACGGGAACGCCGCTTATCTTCCGCTCTTGTTCGTTCCCGGGACCGTATACAACCGTCGCCCACACGATAATGCCCAAAACAAGCGATACCAGCAACATTAAACGGTCATTATGCAGGAGTGCTTTAAAACTGAACTTTTGCTTCATTTTTTCCGCCTCCCCCACAGTTTTGAAATACCACGTTTTTGCTCGTCGGCTTTTTCTTCGCGTACGGGGGTTAATTCGTTGCTGAGTTTTACCCGCAAAGACTCAGGTGTAAAACCCCGTTCCAAATTACCGCCGACAGCAACCGAAATATTACCCGTTTCTTCCGAAATAATCACCACAACCGCATCAGAGTTTTCGCTCATACCCACACCTGCGCGGTGACGGGTGCCGAGTTCTCGGCTGATATTCTGATTGTCCGAAAGCGGGAGAATACAACCCGCCGCGTGTACCAGACCTTCGCGAATAATCATCGCGCCATCATGCAACGGTGCTTTATTGAAGAAAATATTGGAGACCAGCTCGTCCGACGGGGTGGCATCCACAAGCGTACCCGTGTTGGCGATTTCGCCCAAGCGCGTCTTGCGTTCAAATACGATCAATGCGCCCATTTTCATCTGTTGCAACGTACGGGCGGCACCTGCAACCGCCGAAATTGAGCGGTTGAGCGTTTCCTGCTGCCGTTCTTCTTCTTCGTCAGAAAAAATACTGATAAAAGTCGGTAAACCCGAACGGGAATTCGCCGCTTTTTCAAGCATACGGCGTAATTCGGGTTGGAAGATAACCACCAACACCAAAAGACCGTTATCAAACAACAATTGCAACAGATATTTCACCGTCACAAAATTGCAGGCAACAGCCAATACGTATGCGAGTACCAACACACCGAGACCTTTGATCAATTGTTCCGCGCGAGAGTCGCGTATCATCCGAATGATAAAGAAAATGATGAGTGCAACGAGCAGTATATCTACTGTATCGCCAAACCATCTAAAGGTGGAAAAAAATCCCAGGACACCGTTTTTCAGCGTCTCAAAAAATTCTGCCATCCTGTTTCTTCCCCTTCCATTCTATAGTTATAGATATTTTACCATAATTCTAAGTCGTATGCAATGTTTTTTGAGCAGTTTGTTGCAAAATTTTACAAATGTTCACACATTCCCGTGCATCGGTCAGCACAGACGGTGACAAGCGTACCGTTCCTTGCTTTTCGGTGCCCATTTTGCGATGTGCCAACGGTGCGCAATGCAACCCTGCGCGTACTGCTACCCCCGCTTCATTCAGTAATGCCGCCGTTTGTTCGCTGGGACTGCCGTCAAAGTTAAAAGACAAAACGGGTACCGTTTTACCCTGTAAAGGGAAAGGGGTATACAGATGCGCGGCGGGCAAGTTTTCAAGACAACGGTATACCGTCTGTATCAGCGACAGTTCATGTCTTTCAATAGCCGCCATCCCTTGCGCGGCAACCCAGTCCATACCCGCTTTCAAGCCGCAGATACCCGCAGTGTTGGGGGTGCCGCTTTCCATATGGTCGGGCCATTCGGCTGGTTGTACGGGATCTAACGAACGACTGCCCGTGCCGCCTTCCGTGAAAGACGGCAAAGGGTATCTGCCGGATGTGAGCAACATTCCCGTCCCCATGGGACCGTACAAACCTTTATGCCCCGCCACGCACAAAAAATCAATGTTGTCTTTTTCCATATCTATCGGTAAAACGCCTGCCGTTTGTGCGGCATCCACCGCAAACGGAATGCCGTAGTCCCTTGCTAAAGCACCTATTTCACGAATCGGCAAGGTGACACCCCATACGTTAGACGCGTGAGTGCATACAATCAGTTTCGTATCTGTCCGTATTAAGCGGCGAATGTTTTCCACCGTCTCGTCGGGGTTTGTAAAACTGACCTTTGCTATATCCAAACGCCGCCCTGCGACGTTAAACAGCGGGCGTAAAACGGCGTTATGTTCCACGTCCGATATCACAGCCCGTCCACCATCGCGTAAAATGCCTTTTATCACCATATTTAACGCGGCGGTACAGTTCAAAGTAAACACCACGTTATCCGGTACTGCAAGGCCGAAAAACCGCGCCGCCGTTTCGCGACAGCGGTACAACATTTCGGACGTAGCGTATGCCAAAGCGTGTCCACCACGTCCCGGGTTGGCACCGTATTTTGAAAACGCTGTTACCACCGCCGCCGTTACCGCGGGCGGTTTTGGATAGGTGGTCGCGGCGTTGTCCCAATAAAGCATCACAAAATCTCCTTTCGCGCTTTGCGGGTGATTTTTACGCCGTGCTGTTGTAATAGGCGTTCCGCACGTGCACCGTCACCCGATACAGCGATACTGTAACTGCACCCTGCCCCTGCGTGCAGATCCGTATTACGGCTGACAAACCCCATAATACCCGCTGTACGTAACACGTCTTTGCCGCGCATTGCCTGCGTCATGGTTGGTACGTAAAAATAATAGGTCATCCTGTTCCCTCCCCGCAAAAAAGTTTCTCTCTATACTATATGCGGGAAAACGGCGTATGGCAGTTAATTTTACCACTTGACGAAAGGGCGTTTTGCAGGTACAATAAAGGCAGAAGGATTTTATTTGACAGGAGCGTAAGTATATGGAAGAATACGGACCCGATTTGGTATCGGTGGTTGACGAAGACGGTAACCAACACCAGTTTGAAGTGTTAGACGCTATCGAGACGGACGAAGGTCGTTACGTGGCGCTCGTACCCGTTCTTGACCCCGAAGAAGCGCTGGAAGATGACGGCGAACTCATCATTTTGGCGGTTGTCAACGAAGACGGCGAAGATATGTTAGTACCCATTGAAGACGATGACGTATTTGACGAAATCGCCGCCATTTTTGAAGAACGTTTGTCCGAATATTACGAGATAAACGACGAAGAATAAAAAAACATCCTGCGGTGTTCGCGGACCTGTGTTCTTTAACCCTACTACACTTTGTATAAGGGGACCTTTCTCCGATGTGGGACTGCAGACCTCCCGACTTTATGTCGGACGAAGGGAGCGAGAAAGCATTGGGCGGCCACCCACCTGCTTCGTTTTTAGTAGCAGGTTATACGAACACTTTACGGCACGGTGGGATATGTGTAAAACACAAAA
>JAZPXM010000199.1:0-4850 GCA_045543675.1 Acutalibacteraceae bacterium | reverse complement strand
CTTCAATGTGTCCACTTTTACTATACAACTTTCCAATATTCATCATTCATTATTCATTAAACGAGAACGGATTTTCAAATGAATAATGAATATTGAAGTCGCTCACTTTGTTCGCTGATGAATAATGAATAATTATTGCGTCTTCGCCGCTTTTATGCTATAATACGTATGGGCGGTGATACTATGAAAAAGAAAATTTCAATTTTTTCTGCTGTGGTTTTGCTTATAACGCTTATTGTTATCAATTTCCCGATTTATAGGCTGTCTGCATTTTTGGGATTGCATAATTTTTATAGTTGGGAAGAAATGCAAAAGGTTATGTATATAGGAACTCCTTGGGATCGTGCAGATGTGCAAGGTGTTATGAACTTAGCACACCAAGCATTTAGCGACTGCGGTCATTCCGAAGTTGAAAACGAAAACAAGTACGGTAAACTCTCTGTGTATGCATCTTCAATAGAAACTTACCCTGAAACAGTAAAAACAAAATACTCACTTAAACTATGGTCTGCACATTTGGATGAAAATGAAGGATATTTGTGGGTATATTATTCTCAAGAGGGACTAGATATAAACGGCGAAATAGATTATGGTGGTTGGAATATACCTTCTCTTTGGAAAGTTAGAAAAGATGCTAAAGAAAATTGGGTGGTTACAGAAATAAAAGAACACCCATAAGGGGGTTGATATCGTAGGAGCAGGCATCCCTGACTGCCCGTAAATCCACTTTGTGTAAGGGATGCAGGAAAGCCATTCCACCGGTCGCTATAGTATCATTAAATGGAAGAAGCAAGCCTTCCCTACAAAACCATACAAATTGACACAAAAAGATAAGAGAGAATGTACCACGTATGATACATTCTCTCTATTTTTTTACCCTATGACCACCCACCTTAATGAGACGCTCACTTAGGGATAATTCACCAAAGACATAGATTTTTTGCGACTTTTCGCCTTTTCCACATCAAAATTTTTTTGTTTTAGGTGCTTCGCAGTTTTTTGGCCGAAATCGCACTTTTTTATTTTATATCTTTGGGAGAGCTGCTAAATTGCTTGCGGTATGCGCGATAAAAGGACGTGTAGTCGCCAAATCCGCTTAAGTCCGCGGCTTGTGCAGTGGGGGTACCGCGTTTTATTAACCGCTGTGCTTTGTACAGTCTTTTAATCGTAATATAGTTCCAAACGGTAGATCCCGTTGCACGTTTGAAAATACGGCAAAGTTGCGGTTTGCTTAAGTAGAATTGTTTGCAGATACTTTCAATAGACATCTCTTCAGTTAAATGTGTATTGACGTATTGTACGATCTTGTATGCGGTAGATTCGGGCGCCGTATTGGTGTTGCGATGTTCGGCGGCATTATACAGTTCGTTCAACAAAGCGAGCAAATTGGAAACCACCTGTAATCGCTGGTTTTCACTTGGATTGCCAACGGCGAGCAGGTAGGTAAGATAGTTATCATTTGGAAAATCGGTTGCTGTGAAAAGATTGTTTTTCCCGCGCTCACGGTTGCGAAACGGTGTCAACAGTAACCCGTCGGGATCTATTTTTTGTAAAAGCGCTGTATCAAAATGTATCGCCAAGCGTTCATACGGTTGTGCGGGATCTAATTCAATATAGTGCGCTTCGTTCGATCGCATAATCAGCAGATCGCCGCTGTTCAAAGGGTATTCGCTGCCTTCAATATGGTACTTGGCTTTACCGTCCACAAAATACAGGATTTCATACTGTTCGTGCGTATGCATTGTGAACGCAGTAGGGTCGGGATTTTCATCGCGTTTGTAATCCAAACTTATTTCGTTGTCGTTATAACGATACAGAGTTTTCATACACATCACCGCCGGTATTGTACCACAAAATGATACGATTTGCAATATTTTCTTTGTTTATATGCAAATTCATTTCAAAAAAAGTGGTATACAATAGAGAAAAAGGAAGTGGGGGATATTGTGATGAAAGATTTGCGTATTTTTGCTTTTGCAGACGAAGCGGCAAATGCGCTTGACGGACAGATCGCGGCGATGCAACGGAATCAGCTTCACGGATGGGAGATTCGCAACGTTGCAGGTAAGAATGTTAGTGATTTGACCGTTGCGGAAGCCAAAGAGATAAGAAAACGGTTGGACGAATCGGGACTGATGACGTGGTCTGTCGGGTCACCTATCGGTAAAATTGATATTGCTAATGATGATTTTGCGGCACATCTGGAAAAGTTTCAAAACACATTGGAAGTGGCGCACATTCTCGGTGCGGAAAATATGCGTTTGTTTTCCTTCTTTATTCCCAAAGGGGAAGACGCCGCTGCCTACCGTGATGAGATAATAGCACGTATGTTGCGCTTTTGTGAAATGGCAAAGGGTAGCGGTGTTACCTTGTGTCACGAAAATGAAAAAGGTATTTACGGCGATACGGCGGCACGGTGCTTAGACCTCCTGCAAAACGTCAAAGATTTGCGTGCCGTATTCGACCCTGCTAACTTTGTGCAGTGCGGACAAGATACATGGGCGGCGTGGCAACTGTTAGCACCACACGTGAAATATTTACATATCAAAGATGCATTGGCAAGCGGTGCGGTAGTGCCGGCAGGTAAAGGCGTGGGCAATATTCCTGCGATTGTATCCGCGTTTATACAAAACGGCGGCAAAGAAGTAACCATAGAACCGCATTTAAAAGTGTTTGACGGCTTGGCGGCGCTGGAACGCGAAGGAGATGTCAGCATTGTAGGTGAAAGTTACACGTTTAGCAGTAACGATGCCGCTTTTGATGCCGCTTGTACGGCTTTTAAAGAAATTGTCAAGGAGTGAATATTATGAAAATCGGTGCACAGTTTTATACGTTACACGAATTTTGTACCACAACCGAAAAGTTGGCGGAAGCTTTAAAACGGGTAGCAGATATCGGGTACACCACCGTACAGATCTCGGGTACCTGCGCGTATGATCCGCATTGGCTGAAAGAACAGTTGGATACAAACGGTCTTTCTTGCGTGCTTACCCATATACCGCGTGAACGGTTGGTGGGTGAACCCGAAAAAGTGGCGAAAGAACATGACGTTTTGGATTGCCCGTATATCGGCTTGGGTTGCTTTGTGTTTGATGAGAATCAAGACGGACAGCATTTTGACCAGTTTGTTGCCTCCTACAGACCGACCATACAAACGTTTCGTGAGAACGGCAAATATTTTATGTACCATAATCACCATCACGAATTCAGAAAACTGGGCGATAAAGTATATTTACAGCATTTGGCGGATACCTTTTCAAAAGAAGAAATGGGTTTTACGCTGGATACATACTGGGTGCAACGCGGTGGCGGGGACCCTGCATGGTGGTTGGAAAACTTAAAAGGCAGAGTACCGTGTATTCACTTGAAAGATATGGCGTATGACAACGTTATGGCGGTTGTCGGCGAGGGAAATATCAATTTTGACCGTGTGTTCCAAAAAGCGGAAGAAGCGGGCACACAGTATATGTTGGTGGAACAAGATGACTGTAACGGGGAAGACCCGTTTGCCTGCTTAAAACGCAGTTATCAGTACTTGAAAGCACAAGGATTTAACTAAGGGGTGTATGTAATGGATAAAAAAATCCGACTGGGTATTATCGGTGTCGGTAATATGGGTAGCGGCCACGCTAACAATATTGTACAAGGCTTTTGTCCCGATTTTGTGCTAACAGCGGTGGCGGATACCAATCCGGACCGTCTTGCGTGGACTACCGAAAACTGTGGGAAAGACGTGCAATGCTTTGACAATGCTGTCGCTATGCTGGATAGCGGTACGATCGATGCATGTATTGTGGCTGTACCGCACTATGACCATGCGTTGTATGCAATTGAATGTATGAAACGCGGTATTCACGTTATGGTGGAAAAGCCTGCAGGTGTGTATACTAAACAGGTAGAAGAAATGAATAGGGAAGCGCAAAAACATCCCGACGTTGTGTTTGGTATGATGTTTAACCAGCGTACTAACTGTATCTACCGTAAAATGCGGGAACTTGTACAATCGGGTAAATACGGCAATATCCGCCGCGTCAACTGGATCATCACCGATTGGTACCGTCCGCAAGCATACTATGACTCGGGGGATTGGCGCGCAACGTGGAGCGGTGAAGGCGGCGGCGTATTGCTCAACCAATGTCCGCATCAATTAGACCTTTTGCAATGGATCTGCGGTATGCCGGCCAAAGTGCAGGCGCACCTGCATTTCGGCAAGTGGCACGACATCGAAGTGGAAGACGACGTAACCGCTTATATGGAATACCCCAACGGTGCAACCGGTGTGTTTATCACCACGACGGGTGATGCGTGCGGCACCAACCGTTTCGAAATACAGATGGATGGCGCAAAAATTGTCGCTAACGGGACGAATGAACTGTGGATCAATGAATTTGAAATGGATGAGCCCACCTTTTCAAAAACCAATACCACGCCGTTTGCCGCGCCGAAAAGCGTATGTAAACAGGTGGAAACCGACGGAGAAAATGAACAGCATAAAGCCGTTTTGCGCGCGTGGGGCGGCGCTATTCTGCGCGGTGAACCGCTTGTTGCACACGGTAGCGAAGGTATTAACGGCTTGACCCTTTCTAATGCGATGCACCTGTCCGCTTTCTTGGGGGAAGCGGTAGAATTGCCGTTTGATGGGGATGTATATTATACTGCGTTAATGAAACGGGTGGCAACGTCCCGTCGCAAAGAAAACGTGAAAGCGGTTTTTGCAGACACCAGAGATACGTATGCGGGTACAAAATAAGGTGATAGTATGAAAACGGTACGATTTGGTGTTGTCGGTATTGGCAACATCGGTACGGCACACGCTACCGCTCTTGCGCAAGGTAAAGTGATAGGCGGTG
>JAZPXM010000198.1:0-11998 GCA_045543675.1 Acutalibacteraceae bacterium | reverse complement strand
GATGTGGAAAATTATAATTTGGCAGATTTATCTTATGTTGCAACCGATTTGGTGGGTTCAATCAATATTGAGAACGGAAAACCTATGTTTGTACCATATAAAAAATGATAAAAAGGCTTGACCGATTAGGTCAAGCCTTTTGCGTTAAAATAATGTTGTTATCCAATAAATAATTCCATAAACCACCGATGCCACAGTGCCATATACAATAACCGGTCCCGCAACAGAAAACATCTTTGCCGCCATACCGAGTACAAGCCCTTCTGCTGCTGTCAATATAGGACACACCATTTTGGAAGAATATTTACATCAAAACATCTGTGTGATATAATAAAACAAAGGAGAGTGATATTATGAAGAAAACAATAGCATTCATTCTTTCAATATGCCTTTTGTTTTCACTATGTGGCTGTTCTAAAGAAAAGACAAAGATTACAGATTATCAATACATGTATGACGGAATTGTTAAAGATTGGAACAAGGCTGCCACACCTGGTAGTGAACGCGATAATCTTTTTGGTTATGGCGAATATCTTTACAACTCACATCTATTACTTTTCCCTCGCGAAACCCCGTCTACTTTACATGAGTTTTATTTTCATTGGTCACAAGGAATAGATGTAGACGGATATGCAATTTACTTCACCTGTCAATTAACTGATGATAATTACCTTGCATTTGCTGAAGGTCTAAATAATTTCAATATTCAAAAAAGTGATGAATCCATCGAACTATTATATGATGACTCTCATTTTTCCTTACCTGCATATATTCTGCAGTGGAGCAATGTCGGCGAAAAATGGGAAGTTCTTGAATACATTATGTTGGATAAGGATCACAACACCGCCGTTTTTGTATATACGATGAGCGAACTTGAATTTGTCAAAGAAAACTCAACATTTACGGTTACACCACAAGAAATGAACTTCCTTGACGAAGATTTTTCAATATACGAGGATTTTGAAAACAGCATTTATGATATTTCATTTCTTGAATATTTAAAGTAAAAAACACGCAAGGCTCGCCTGTTGGCGAGCCTTTTTGCTAAAATAATGTTGTTATCCAATAAATAATTCCATACACCACACTTGCCACCGTACCAAAGACGATTACAGGTCCTGCGACAGTAAACATTTTAGCGCCGAGACCCATTACAAATCCCTCGCTCTTAAACTCAATAGCAGGAGATGCTACGGCATTGGCAAAGCCCGTAATGGGGACAATAGTGCCCGCGCCTGCGTGTTTAGCAATATTATCATACACGCCGATTGCGGTGAGCAGTACACTCAGGAAAATCAGCGCTATACAGCAGGTAAGGCGGGACAATTCTTCCGAAAGTCCTATCTTCCCCGCCAGCTGAAACACCGTCTCACCGAGCGCACAGATAAAACCGCCCACAAAAAACGCCCACGTACAATTTTTCAAACTCGGCGATTTGGGCGCCACCTGCTTTTGCAACTGCTTATATTCCTGCCGACTCATCTGCATGACAATCCACCCTTTCAGCGGGTAGTGTATACAAAAAAGGACAGCTTATTCGCTGTCCTTTAATTTTTGTAAAATCGTATGTACGCCAAATCCCATCAAGTTGCCCACTAACGCGATACCGCCATAAATGCATGCCGCCACCCACGTGTTCGGGGTGAAATATATCAATAATGTCGGGAAAAACAACACCGCCGCCGCTACCGCGTAAATAGAGCACAGTCCGTGTTTAATGCCCAGTATCACGCTGCTGACATATTGGTACAACGGAAATGCACAATACAAAAGTCCCGTTGTCATAAAGGCGGTTCTGCTCGCTTGGTCCATACCCATACCGACAAGCGGCAACACGTAATACACGCCGAGCATCAAACCGCACAATACCAAAATCATACGTATCCGTTTACGCTTTTTCTCTAAGTTCATAGTGTTTCTCCTTCTTTATCAACACAATACTACCAACGGTTAGTAACAACGGGAATATGGTGGCGAGTAAAATACCCGCTTTGAGTCCCACATCCGCCGAAAAGGAAGCATTTTCAAACAATCCCGACACAAGACCCGTTACCCACGGACCGAGCGAACAGCCGCCGTCGCCACAAAAAGCGAGCATACTGAACATCAACGTTCCGCCTTTCGGGAACCACCGTTCTGCTTTGCTGACAGTACCCGGCCACATCAAACCGACACCAAAACCGCACAATCCGCAACTGAGCAACGACACCCACGGCACGGGTGACAACGCCACCAGCAAATACGCAACGGTTGAAATCACACCGCATGCCAACAGCCCGTAAGACACGTTTATTTTTTCGCCGCATATGCCGTACAGCACACGGCAAAGTCCCATCATTACCGCAAACAAGCACGGACCGAATAGATCGCCTGCCGTTTTGGAGATACCGAGTGCGGTTTCCGCAAACAAGCTCGCCCATTGAGAAATCGCCATTTCGGTGGCGCCTGCCGCTACCATACATACCATTAACCACGGGAAAACGCCCGTAAACAGTTCTTTAAAACTACAACTTTCTTCTTCGCTTACCATTTCGGCAAACGGCACTTTCATATACGCAACAGCGTTTGCAAACGGTAACACCGCCCACGCAATCGGTATCCAGTACCACACGCCGTCTCCAAGCAGTAGCAACGCTACCGTAGTGACTACAACGGTCAACACCTGCCCCAAGCAGAAAAAGAAATGCAGAAAATTCAGTTTTACATCGGTGGGTTTACCGGGTAAAGCGCTGATAATGGGACTGGTGGTTACTTCAATGATACCACTACCAAATGCATACAAAGAAATGGCAATGCCGAGTGCTATCGGTGTATGCGTCATCACAAGCGGCAGGACACCAAGCAATACGAGCCCCGTCCCTGCCAACAAATATGCCGTCACCGTCATCACGCGGTAACCGAACGTGCGAATCAGTTTTACCGACAGCAGATCCATTATCCATTGCGCCGCAAAACTTAAAAATATCAAATTGCCGATTGTGATCGTAGACACCGCATACTGTTGCTGAAATATTACAAAAAGAAGCGGTGCCAACGTATTGACCAACGCCTGCACGATATAGCCGAAATAGCAGGCACCGTAGGTCGAACGATACGTACTTTTCATAGTTTCACCCTTTTCCGTAACATTTTACTAGAAAAGGCGTAAAAAGTAAAGTCCTAACGACGTTTTTTATGATGTAAAATACACAGCGTGACGATCGGCACAAGTGACAACAGCAAAACCATCACCACATCGGCATACGCGCCGACAGAAGCGGCGATTTTTTCCCAAGAGTTACCCGCTAAAGAGCCCAGATACACAAGTGCTGTATTCCACGCAAAAGAGCCGACAGCGGTCAATGACACAAACGGTAAAAACGGCATTTTCGCCATGCCGGCAGGCACCGAAATCACACTGCGCACGATAGGTACGCACCGGCAAATGAGTACGGCAGGGGCACCTTTCTTTTCAAACCATTCCATCGCACTTTCCACGTCGGCACGCTTAAAATGCAGTATTTTTCCCACCTTGCCGTCCAGCAAGGTCATCACCTTGTCAGCACCGAGCAAACGCCCTGCGCCGTACAGCACCACAGCGCCCACCAGCGAGCCGACGGTGGATGCCAGAATTACGTACCACAGTTGCATATCGGTGCAAGTGGTCATAAATCCGCCGAACGTGAGTATCACTTCGGACGGTATCGGCGGAAAAATATTTTCCACCGCAATCAAAAACACAATACCGCTATATCCCCATTCGTTCATCACCGTAATAATCCATTCGCGCACCTTTATCTCCCCTTTTCATTGTAGCGTATGAAAACAGGGATAAAAAAAGACCAAAGGCGCTACACGCCTTTGGTCATACCTTAAATTATTCTTCTGCAACCGATTCAGCTTGCACTGGGGCTGTTTCATTCACCGCATCTGTCATCTGCGCGCGTTTTTCTTCCACCACTGCACAGTATTTTTTGCCTAATTGATAAAAACCCAAAGCAAAGAAAACATCTTGCAATATCCTGACCGTCAGGAAAATGGTCCCGTGATAATCAAAAAGGAACGCACGCAAGCCGTAAATCTGAAAGAATTGCACGGCGGTGTGTATGGGTAAGAACCCTATACACACGACAGGCACATACCGAAATTTTAACAACCACTTGGCGTTCGGATAATGTGGAGCGAAAGACAGCACCGCCAAACCAATAAACCCAATTGTCATACAAGTGGCTAACAGCGTTTCTCGTGTGATTGCACTTATACAAAAACCCAACAAGATAACAAGCAAAAGGAAACCGCCCCAAAATGAAAAACACATAGTTGTGTACTTCTTTCTTGTATTACATATAGTACAAAACATATAAAAAGGAATGCTTAAAACAAGACCTCCAAGTGATCCGTTTCCAAAAATCATTTTATATAAAACGCCAACAAACGCCGCCAATAAAAACCAAAAAGAATTGAAGTCAAATATCTTTTGTTTTACAGTATTTTCCCGCATCTTGCTTTTCTCCTTTAACACAGTATAACAACAAATGAGAATTACGGATCAAGGTGTTTTAGATCTAGTATTATTTCTGATTCCTTTGCATACACAAAGGCCATATTTTCGTGCTCACCCGCAGGCAAATCCCAAAATTGTAATTCGGGGTGAATTTCCACTTTCACACCGTTTGTCTCATATTCAATGGTATAGGTGGTATCATTCCATCGCCCCCACCATTCCGTCTCCACAACAGTAAATGTTTGGTCTACAAGAACATATGCTTGGTTTGTAATATCATGGTTAATTCTAATAATGGAGTTCACCGTGGCGAAAGTAGAACCAATAAAAATCAAACCAAGGAAAATCAAACTCACAATATAAACTTTCTTGTCCCTTTTACTTTCTTTACTGTTCTCGAAATTTGGAAATTCCTGCGCGTACTTCTTATCACCGCGATACAACCACAGGAAAAACACTATAATTCCTATAACACACAGCGCAATAAAACCTAACGAGATATAGTCTGTGACAAGCGCTTTTCTTAATATTTTTTCGTATGCTTCATACTGCGTTCCGTTATTTACCATAAGACGCCTCTTTAATTGATTGTTTTCCATATGTTTGAGAATATCGCTTTACGATCTTTGGTACATATTTTCACAAAATATGCCCCCGGTTGACTGTAATCGTATTCTTATCTGTATGCTTTTACGCTTGGGTAATGTACTTATATCACCGCTACCCGTATTGTTTCCAATGTTACTTTGCCGTTTTGCAGAGCAAAATAGATGCCGTGTCTCTCAGCGGGTACATACGGTGCGCGCTGTATCTCTTTGCCGTTTACCGCCAAGACAGCAACACCCTTTTGGGCATCTGCGGTCAGGACAGCGTTAAATGCGCCCATGTCTTTTGGTAATTCCCAAAGCGCCGCATCGTCCCAAACGGTAGGTATCGCGTTATTAAACACAAAACCGGCAGCGTCGGGGACGTCTGTTATCACACCGTCCACCGTCAACGTAAAGGAATCTACCCCTTGCATCCGTCCGGGTTGCACCCATTCGCACACGGCGCGGCCATTTTTCGCTGTTAAGTCACATTCCTTTACGCGCAATTCTAATAGCGGCGATATATTTCCCGTTGCGCCACCCGTTACCGCGCTCCAACCTAAGCGGTACGGGTCAGTATCAGTAAACGTTTCTTCATACACAACCGTGTCACAAGGAAGGTACGGCGTGATTTTCGGGGTGGGTGCGGTCATATCCAAAGTGACTTCCGTCTGTCCGCTCACAATGGTTTGCTCTATCGTATCAGCGGTTATCAAAAATGCGTTACACGGCCACAAGCGTACCGCGTGAAACCAAAAATCAGGACACGGCCAAAGAAGCGTTTTGGGGTTTACACGGCGGTACAGTTCATCCGAGCCGCCACCATACCCGTGATGCCCCACCTGCAAAAATTCCGCTTGCAGACTTTGGTCATCATACCGTTCACACAACACCGCAGATGCTGTCGGCATCGCATCGCCCAAGAACAGTACACGGCGATCCCCCACCGACATACGTAACACAAGTGAACAGTCGTTTAAGTTTACAAGACCTGCGATCGGACATAAGTCTTCCCACGTGAACAGTACGTCAAACACGGTTTTTCCATAACAAAACCGCTGCCCCGTTTGTGCGGTCACAATCTCCGTGTGTTTAAGCGTTTCTACCGCTTTTTCGAACGGTACAAGGTCGGAAAAACCGTTAGACACGTTTTTGGGCGGGAAGTTATATACCAAGGCATCCAAAATAAATCGGTCTGCAAATTCGCGGCACAATCCTACAAGCCCGCCGAAATGGTCGGCGTGCGGATGGGTAATAAACCACACGGCGATATGCGGTTTGCCCGACAACACGTTTTGTTCACAAAGCAAGGAAAACAAATGCGCCGCTTCGCCCGCTTCATCGTACCCGCCATCAATCACCACAAACCGCCCATCTTGTAGGCGAATAAGATAGGTCATACCGCAATCCGCGGCAACGTATCTGTGTTTTACCTGTGTTAACAACGGCGTTACACCGTGTTCCGGCTTTTCCAACACAATCATCTCCACTCAGGCATTTACCTTTACGTTTGTCGCTGTAAAGTTTTTAACGGCATCGGTACTGTTGCCGATATCCTCAGCAGTAATCTCCAGATTTTTAAAGCAAAAATCGGACAGCACGTACTGGTCATCCGCTTGTTGCACGTTGAAATAGGTCTTACACGTTACGCGACAGTTTTTTACGGTCACGTTTTTGGCTACCGACAGCGGTTTATCCGTTCTGCCTTTCAGGTCGAAAAACTGGGTCCACGGACGAATAAACACAAAGTTCGTCATATCCCCTTGCACGTCATCCACCGTAATATGTTCATAGGTTTGCGGTGTATCGGGACGCAGTTTAAGCCACAAGAGATTATACGCCGTATGCACCTTGATACGCCGTACCAGCACGTTACGGTTATGCACAGATTCTGAGCCGCAGGTAAGACAGCCGTGACAAAAACCGTAATCACAATCTTCCACCAAAATCCGTTCGTTGCTTCCGTTTTCGGGGGCGGTATCCGCATAGGGACCTTTGCCGCCTTTCAGCACCACCGCATCGTCGTTGACTTCAATACGGCAACCCTTTACCAACACGTCGTGGCACGCGTCAATATCAATAGCATCGGTACTGGGCGCGGCAACCGGACGGGCAGGTGAATAGATATGACAACCGACAAATTTTATATGATTGCTCTTGTAAATATGATTGGTCCAGAAATGAGAATTTTTCAATGTCAATCCCGCTACCAGTACATTTTTCGAATGTGAGATAAAGGTAAGACGCGGACGCTGCTCATCCTTATTGGTGCAAGCAGGATTCCATTTGCGGCGTTGCCAGAAAGCACGCCACGCGCGGTGACCGTTTCCGTCAACCGTGCCTTCCCCGCACATCGTGAAGCCGTCCACGCCGTCCGCGTTAATAAGTGCGGCAAAATACAGACAACTCTCCCCTTCAATACGGGTTTCTATCACGGGATAGTCGGTCACGTCATCGCTGCCCATTAAAACGCCGTCTTTTTCTATGTAAAGGTTAACACCTTGACGGAAAAACAGCGAGCCCGTCATATAGGTGCCTGCGGGCACAACGATAACACCGCCGCCATTTTGGGCAATGGTATCGATCAGTTGTTGTATTTTTTCGGTATACACCTGTCCGTTGTCCTTTACGCCGTAGTCGGTAAGCACATACGGCGTCCCCAACTCTGCGCAGTCAGGTATACGGGCATCGTAAAACCAGTCATCAATCGGTGTAACCCCGTCGGGAAAGTATTCTGTTTTTAACATTTCAATCGCCCCGCTTTACAACAACACTGTAAGTATAGCATTTCACGCAATTTCTTTATCGTGGTCCTATATATCAGCCGGGAAAAGCCGCAAAATCTCTCGCTTTTTGAAATGCGTTTTGCTTTTTATATTGTAACATATGGAAAAACCTTGTGCAAGGTGTTTTCATTTGCTTTTTTATTGACGGGCGATTCGTGAATCGCCCCTACGCTTGCGAAGCGGCATTCTCGTCACCTTGACAAGAAAGAAAACTTGATTTATAATACCCTTTACTTTTCGAAAGGAGGGATACCGGTGGAGAATATGCATAAGCAAAACAGCACAACAGAAAACGACCTTGGCTTTACCGCATACAGCGCTGACGCCTTCACCGTTGCCCCTTTAGATGCATCCATTATACAGCGCGCCGCAGACGGTGACGAGAAAGCATTCGAAAAACTGTTTATGGGTACTTACCGTTACGTGTTTGCAACGGTAAAAAAGTACCTCAAAAATGACCAAGATGCCTATGACGCCATTCAGGATACCTATGCACGGATATATAAGGGCCTACCGCAACTAAAAGCGGTTTCATCTTTTTACCCGTGGCTTCATCGCATTGCTGAAAACAGCGCTAAAAACATACTGCGACAAAATAATTGCGATATACTGACTTCTTTAGACGACGAAAAAATCGACGCCGTGGTAGCAGAGCCGACGCAGGAAGCAGATGTCTCTGCCGATATCACCGAAGTGCTGAAACTGTTGCCCCCACAGCAGGTCGATCTGCTTGTTCGCGTGTATTACGATAAAATGCGCGTATCGGAAATTGCACGTATGCAGGGTATTCCCGCCACCACCGTCTATAACCGACTGAAAGCCGCCAAGAAAAAGTTAAAAGAATTACTGAAAATCCGCGGCATTGAAAAACCGATATACGGCGGCGAACTTATCTCCATGGTGTCGCTTGCCATCAGAAATGCCATAGGTACCGAACTTTTAAGTATGGCGGTAGCAGAAGAAATTTTACATACCGTAGTCAACAGCAAAAACCAAAAAGGTGCTACGCTTATTTCTCGTTTTGCGCGGAAAGAGCGCTCCCGTGCCGCGCTGAAAATTGCATCTTTTCTTTTGCTTTCCTGTCTATTGATTTCATCAACAGTACTGCTTGCGGCAGGTGTTATCAGTAAATCCTTATTCAGACCCGTTAACACAACCACCGTATCTGCAGACACATCAAGCACCACCACACAAACAGTCGGTGTCACAATCAATACCACTGTTGCCACTTCCAACAGCACTTCCGCAAAAACCGATACCACCGGAACGTCCAAAAGTCATACCCTTTCTACATCTAAAAAGACCGCAACCACAAAGACCGATAACCGCATTACGCTTGTGGGGTCGTTGGAAACGCTTGAGAATTTCGGGACGTTTGCCGAAGACGGCTATCTTAATATAGCGACCACAAAAGACCGCATCTACGCGGTAGAAAACGAAAATCTTGCCATCAGATCAACAAACGTGCCGTTTTTAGTGGAGTCGGCAAACCGTATTTTTGATGAACTTTACGGTGAAAGCGGTTGCTTTTTGAACGTTTTTGAAAATAAAGTGTATTGGATAAATCAAAACAGCAGCGGTCGTTTTGTTCTCAACCGTTGTAATCTTGACGGCAGCGCACATTACACCAAGGTGTTTGACGAGTTTGATTGTACATTTCTGACCAATATGCTTGTGGCGAGCGACGGCGTATACTTTCTCGCAGGTATTCACGGTCAGCACACATACACAAAAAGCGCAACGCTTTATCGCACCGATTATGATTTTAATGTACAAGACACGTTAGAAAACGTTGCCGATTATACGCTTGTCAGAGATACCCTCTATTATCTTTACGGTCACGGCAACCGCGGTGTTCTATTCAGTGCCGACAGGAATACTTTTGAAAATCGAACCAATATATCACTCGATCAATTATCATACGGCAGTATACACTCTACAGGGGACATTTTGGTGTTGGGGGAATACAACAAATACGGACATTCGGAATTTTCCTCCTCCTTCAACCTTGCCGTTGTTGATTCCGCGACGGGCAAGGCCGTGAGAATTATACACGGTGAAGCGGGAGAATGCTTTGAAGTGAAGGATGTCTCCCCTTACAATGGCGGAACGGTGATGTACAACCACAACGGGGTACTGAAAAATCTCAACATCACCACGGGTGATATTAAGATCATGCGTGTCCCTTGCGGCACGGTACACGGCGCATACAAATATCTGGTAGACGTAGGCACTTTAAGAGCGTGCGAAGTGGACAGCGACGTTTACCAAAGTTGGCACTAAAAACGACATATACGCAAAAAACAGCCATCATTTTTTTAATGATGGCTGTTTTTTTATAAAAAAGAGAAAAAGTGGTAATTTTTTCGTATTTCTGTGTCTATTTAAGTAGAAGAAACGCAAATAATGCATCTTTTGGGAATTTTACAAGGTAGAGTTCCAATAACCTGTGACACTACACTGTTCTCAAAACGTGCCATATAATAATAGGAAAGGATTATAATATATGCGGGGAACGAAAATGCGTATGAACGAAAATGAATTGAAACCCGAGTATTTGTGCGGTATTTACGCGGAAATTGCCGTCTTGCTCGGCACGGATGCCGCATTAAAATTGCATAATCGTTTTCGGGGAACGCAGGTTTCTTTTCCTGTTGAATTGCTTAGCCGTGAATACATATTTGAGCGGATACGTCGGGAATACAATGGCTCTAACATTCGCGAACTTGCCACAAAATACGGTTACACCGAAAAATGGATCCGGAAAATTGTTAAAAGCGACAAATAAACGTTGCTGTCTATCATTTGCACATTTGCAGTTATGCTATAAATATTTTTTGCTTTCAGGAGGAAGAAAAATGAAAGGGTTAGCATTCAAAAAAACGCTTGCAATAATCGTATCGGTGATGTTGGTTATCAGCGTCTCAGCAGGTACTGCTTTTCTCGTTAACAAGAAAACTATCCCTGCTATGACCACAATCGAGAATGGTCTTTCCGCTTACGAACTTGCAGTCAAGTACGGCTATGAAGGTACCGTTCAGGAATGGTTAAAAAGTCTTAACGGTAAATCGGCATACGATATTGCCAAGGCGAACGGTTATACCGGTAGTGAAACCGATTGGACCGCTTCTCTAAAAGCAACCGCAGGTAAAGACGGTGTGGGCATTAAGACTGCTGCTTTCTCCGGCAGCAATGAACTTCTTATTACTCTTACCGATGGCACCGTATTAAATCTCGGTGTTGCCGACGGCCTTAACGGCAAGGACGGCGCCAACGGCAAAGATGGTGCTAACGGTTCTGATGGCAAAGACGGTGTGGGTATTACGGCGGCAAATATCAACGCTGACGGCGAGCTTCTTCTGTCTTTCTCTGATGGCAAGACTGTCAATCTCGACAAAGTTGTCGGTATGAATGGTACAGACGGCATCGGTATTGCTTCTTCCGTAATCAATACAAATGGCGAACTTGTTATTACATATACAAATGGTCAGACTGCTAACCTTGGTGTTGTTATCGGTGCCAAGGGCGACAAGGGCGATACTGGTGCCCAAGGTGAGCAGGGTCTCCAAGGCGACAAGGGTGATAAAGGTGACCAGGGTCAGCAAGGTATCCAAGGCGAGAAGGGAGACCAAGGTGATAAGGGCGACACTGGTGCCGCAGGTCAAAACGGTGTAAGTGTAACCAATACTGAAATCAATAACAAGGGTGAACTTATCATTACCCTTTCCGACAATACCGTATATAACCTCGGTGTCGTTGTAGGTGCCAAGGGCGATAAGGGCGAAACAGGTGCAACGGGTGCTACTGGTGCGACAGGTGCCCAGGGTGAGCAAGGTCTCCAAGGTGAAAAGGGAGACAAAGGCGACAAGGGTGACCAAGGCATTAGTGTAACTGGTGCTGAAATCAACTCTAACGGCGAACTCGTTCTAATTTTCTCTAACAATCAAAGAACCAATGTCGGTAATGTAATTGGTGCCAAGGGTGACAAGGGCGATAAAGGTGACCAAGGCGAACAGGGCATCCAAGGTGAAAAAGGCGAAACCGGTGCAACAGGTGCTACTGGTGCACAGGGTGAGCAAGGCATCCAAGGTGAGCAAGGCATCCAAGGTGATAAAGGCGACAAGGGTGATAAAGGTGACAAA
>JAZPXM010000197.1:0-2412 GCA_045543675.1 Acutalibacteraceae bacterium | reverse complement strand
GTTTGCCCGTGGTGATCGCCGCTTGGGTAAAGCGTTGGCAGAAGCGCATCGCCGTGGCTTTAATCTGGATGCGTGGTCGGAAAATTTTGATTTTGATGCGTGGATGGACGTGCTGAAAACGGTAGGACTCGATCCGGCGTTTTATGCAAACCGCCGCCGTGAGTACACCGAAGTGTTCCCGTGGGACCATTTGGATTACGGTGTCAGCAAAGCGTTTTTACAGCGTGAAAACGAAAAGGCGCATCAGAGTGTAACCACCCCCAACTGCCGCGAAAAGTGTAGCGGTTGCGGCGCGACTTGCTTTAAAGGAGGGATTTGTGTTGAAGACCGTTAGAATGTTGTTCACCAAAAAAGGACGGGCAAAATACACATCCCATCTGGATATCAACCGTATGATGACCCGCGCAGTACGCCGCGCCGGTATTCCGCTGTGGTATACCGAAGGGTTTAACCGTCATCCGTATCTTACCTTCGCGTCGCCGCTGTCTCTCGGTTTTGAAAGCGAAGGGGAGATTATGGAAATACGGCTTTTGGAAGATATGCCGTTTGATGAAGTGACCGCACGTATGAACGCGGCGTTGCCGGAGGGATTTTACGTGCGGGAAACGTTTGAAGCGGTACATAAAGTGCGGGATTTACAGTTAGCAGGATATTCTCTGGAAATTGCACTGCCTGCCGATACGGTCAATGCTTTGTTGGCACAACCGGAAATTTTGGTAGAAAAACGCACGAAGAAGAAAACCATGAAGACCATTGATATCCGTCCCGCGTTTGAAAATGCTGTGGTAACCGCGACCGAAACGGGATGCCGTGTACAAGTGCAGTTGCCGGTCAGCAGCGAAAACACGGTCAATCCCACGTTGTTGATCACCGCATTGACGGCGAAAACGGGGGATATTCCCTCTTTTGCCGTGACCCGCACGGGATTGTACTTGGCGGACGGAAAAGATTTCAAATAATTCAAAAAAACACTTGCAATTTGCAGAATTGTGTGTTAATATGTTACGAGTGTTTTGGTGTCCGCAAGATACTTCGGTGTCTTGTGGGGTTTAATGCCAGCGAAAGCACGACATTAAAGCGGATAGTCCTCTGCTGCGAAAAAGCGGTATGAATGTCTGAAAATTTTAGGAGGATCAGAACATGGATGCATTGAAACTCATTGCAGGCGAAAGCCTCAAAGCCGAAGTTCCGGCGTTTGAGATCGGCGACACTGTGCGCGTTGATGTCAAAATCCGTGAAGGTGAACGCGAAAGAATTCAGGCGTTCGAAGGTACCGTTATTGCGAAAAAAGGTAGCGGTGTCTCCAGCACTTTCACCGTACGTCGTGTATCTTACGGTGTAGGCGTGGAAAGAGTATTTCCCGTACATTCCCCCAATGTTGCCGCTGTGAAAGTTGTTCGTCGCGGTAAGGTTCGCAGAAGCAAACTGTACTATCTGCGTGACCGTGTGGGCAAGGCTGCCAAGGTTAAAGAACTCATTAAATAAGGTTGCCGAATTTTTTTGCGAAAAAGGGACAATTTTTGTCCCTTTTTTTCTTTATTTATTTAAAATTATATGTTATACTATACAATAGATAAATTTTGGCTAAGGAGGAATGGCTGTGTCAGCACGTCACGCGAAACAACCTACCGTGGTAGGTAATACCGCAAAAGGTAAGCGTTTTTTGAAAACGGTATATGAATATGCGGAAACGATTCTGTTCGCGATGTTGTTGATAGTATTGCTGTTTACCTTTGCATTCCGTGTGGCAGGCGTGGTCGGCGGCTCTATGGAACCGACGTTGCATACCGAAGAACGTCTGCTTTTGACTACGCATTTTTACACACCGTCCCGTGGGGATATTGTGGTGATTGACCGCTATACGCAAGAGCCGCTTATTAAACGCATTATCGGTGTGGCGGGGGATACCATCCGCATTGACGGTGCGAGCGGGATTGTATACCGTAACGGCGAAGCACTGGTTGAAAGATATACGTCGAGTTCTACACACCCGAAGGATATGGATGGAGAGATCACCATTCCCGAAGGATATGTTTTTGTGCTCGGTGATAACCGTGCGGTTTCTAAGGATAGCCGCTCGGCGGAAATCGGTCTTGTGGATACGGAAGATATCGTCGGCAAAGCGATGTGGCGTGTTTGGCCGCTTGCCCGCTTTGGCCGCATAGAATAAAAGGAGAACGGCAGTATGGAAGAAGCACAAGTAATGTCGTCTGTTACAGAACAGGAAAAAGCGTCCCGCCGTTCGTTGTATGAATGGGCGGAAGCGATTATTTTTGCGATGCTTATCGCGGCGGTGTTTTGCGCGTGTGTTTGCCGTATGGTGACGGTAGACGGCGACTCGATGCTGAACACGTTACATGATAAGGACGCCTTGCTGATGGTAAATGCATTTTATAACGAACCGCAGTACGG
>JAZPXM010000196.1:0-4654 GCA_045543675.1 Acutalibacteraceae bacterium | reverse complement strand
CGTTATAGAAGCGTTCGCTTGTTTCGCTTTGCTTGCAATTGTGGACAAACTAGATTGCATAAGTTTCAAGGCCGCGACGACGATTAAGACCGCCCCCGCCGCCGCCGCAAATGCAACGGCAAACGCAACACCTAACAGTCCAACTGCAACCGCGAGAACGCCGCAAGCAACCGAAGCCGCCACAATAGCAACGGAGAACGCGACAAGCCCAACGGAAAGAACCGCAAGCCCCGCGCCCGCTACTAGCGCACCCGCGCCTAGTACAAGCATGGCCGCGCCTAGTGCCGCAATACCTAAAGCCGCTTGTGTCCCAAAAGCCGCGATAATTGGCAACTGTGTTGCAAGTAAAGCGATACCCGCGCAAGCAAGGGCAATACCCGCGCCCACTAACAGGATAGCCGCACCGAACGCCACAAAGCCGACCGCGCCCGCCGTAAGTGCCGGGCCGAGTAAAGCAAAGACCGCCGCAAGTGCCGCAATACTCGCAACCATACCAAAGAATACAGCAATCGCCGCGCCCCCGGCATTTGCAAGCGAAACTGCGGAAAGTGCGAGAAGTGCGAAGCCCGCCGCAACTAGCAGAACCGCCGCGCCCATAGCCACAAAAGCAACGGAAATACTTGTAAGCGTTGCGGGGTTAATAGTTGCCATAGCTTTAGTAAGAAGGGCAAACACGGCAACTAAAGCCGCAACCGCCGCAACCATTCCAAAGAATGTCGCAATAGCGGCCCCGCCCGCGCTTGCCAATTGGATAGCTGAGAAGGCCAGTAAAGCAAACGCCGCCGCGATCTCAAGAACCGCCGCGCCGATTAACACAAACGCTTTTGCGCTTGCCATAAGTCCCGCGCTTGAAGTACTAGCCGCCGTTCCCGCGCTCTGTACGCCTTTTCCAAATTTCGGAAGTGCTGAAATTACTTTAGCACCGACCGCCGCGCCGATTTTACCGAACGCGCCGCCGACTACTTTTAGAATAGGAGCGACTTTAGAAAGTGCCGTCAGCCCCGCAAAAGCCGCGACAAGTTTTGGAATAGCTTTAATAACTGCGGCTACTTTGTCGGCGTTGTCTTTAAGCCAGTTCGCCATTGACTTAATTTTTTCCGCCGCCGCCTTGCAAGCGTCGCCAAAACTCTTAATACTATCTTTTGAACCGAACGCGGATTGAACGCCAAATAGTTCTGTAGCAAGTGCGGAAAGTGCGTCTTTTACCGCGCTACCTACACCCTTAACAGATTTGAAACCTTCAACGCCCGCCGTCATATATTTGTTTAGCTTTTCAAAGACCGCCGTTAGCTTTTCAAGGCCTTTTGTTCCGCTCTGTGTTAAGAACCTAAGTGCGGGGTTTAATCCGTCACTCAACGCGATTTGCGCGCCTTCTAAGGCACTCTTAAAAAGTGTTACGTCGCCTTCTAGGTTGTCTAACTGTGTATCGGCCATTTTCTTTGCCGCGCCTTCGCAATCGCCAATACTCGCGGAAAGTTCGTCGAACCTGTCGGAAGACGTATTGAGAAGGGCGTTGACCGCCGCAAGGTCTGTTTTATTGAACATACCCGACAACATCGCCTGTTTGCTCTCGTCAGACATTCCCTTCATGCCGTTCTGCATATCTTTGAAAATGTCAATTGTCGACCGCATTTTGCCGGAACTGTCATAGACCTGTACGCCCAAATTCTGCAAGGCTTTCGCGCCCGCGTCTGTCGGGTTCTGCAAGCTTAAAAGGATATTACGGAAGTGCGTACCGCCTTCCGCGCCTTTGATACCGTTGTCAGCCAGTACGCCCAACATCGTCGCGAGTTCTTGCGTCCCGCCCTTCAAGTTTCGGGCGGTTGCACCGATTTTCAAGAAGCCTTCGCCCAACTGCTGTACGCTTGTATTTGTCTTACTGGACGTTTTCGCCATTTGGTCAACCATAGCGGTTGTTTGTTCGGTAGTAAGTCCAAACGCGCTTTGTGCGTCTGTTACCATATCCGAAGCTTGCGCGAGTTCAATACCACCCGCCGCCGCAAGGTTTAAGACGTTCGGTAACATCTGCATGGACGTTTGAGCGTCATAACCCGCTAACGCCATATAGTTCAATGCGTCCGCCGATTGAGTAGCGCTAAACGCCGTAGTACGTCCCATTTCCTGGGCAAAGTCGCGGAGTTCTCCGATTTGATCTACAGTTGTTCCCATAGTTGCCGCGACTTGCGACATACTACTGTCAAACTCCCGCCCGGCTTGTATCGACTTAACGCCGAACACGGAAACAGCACCCGCCGCGCCCGCTACCGCCGCTACGCCAACTTTGGCGACCGTTGCAAGGCCTTTGCCCGCAAGTTTGCCGAAGCCGCTAACGCTTTTATTTGCGTTGCCAAAAGTGCTAGAAAAATTTTGATCTTTTGCAGTTAATACCGCTTCTACGCTGTAACTCTCCGGCATTTAGTCACCCCCATATAAAAGATTTCCAATTGTGGATATTCTTGTCTTTTCTCGCTCTGTCGCGTCAAAGCCTTTTTTCTTGACGCGTTCAAGTTCTTTTTCGTAGTCGTAGAACTTTTTAAAAGTCTTGTATACGGGTTTCCCGCTTTTCTTTGTAGCGGTTGCCGCAAAATTCAAGTATGCCAGTTCGTGCAAGTCGCGCTCTTTGTCAACGTGTTTTAGTGCGTATGCTTCGGAAAGTATATTGTATTCGCGCATAGTCATTTGGTTAAACTCTGTAAACGAGTTGATACCAAAATAACGAAACGCGTTAATTGCACATTCCTTGTATAGATCGTTTACTGTTTCGCGTCCTGTACCGCTTTCAGCATTTCCCGCGTCTGTTTCGCCGTACAGTTCGACTTGACGAAAAAATCTAAGACCGTTTCGAAAAGTTCTTCAATATTTGTTTTTTCGTCTTCTAAAATAGCGTCGATTTCGTCGCGCTTGACTTTGCCGCCCGCGTGTCTCGCGGCTGTATAGAGAACGTCCGCTAGTGCTTCAATATCTCCGTCAATGATTGAGCCGATAGCAAAAGCAAGGCCGCGTTTCGCAAAGACCCCCGGCGCGCCGTCAATTGGTTGTTTAACGGTTTCGTTAATGTCTCTAACAAAGCCCATACCAAAAGAAAGGTCAATTTCTTTTCCGTTGATTTCAAGTGTAAACATGATAATTTCTCCTTTTACTTAAAAAAATAAGGGGGCTTTTAGCAAGCCCCCCTTAAATTGTTATCAAGCCGAAGCGACCGCAACGGTATCTTTAAACGTGTAAGTCGCCGCCGCGATTTCTTCCGCCGTAACGGTACAATCGCCAGTAGCACCCGTTCCGTTAATACCGAACGTAAGCGAAACTTCGACGAAGTCTTCCGCGTTCGAAGTCTTTTCGAGTTCGGTACAATAGCCCTGGTAATAAACACCTTTATATTTGTTGGTGCCAGTTCCGGCTTCTTCAAGGTTGATTTCCCAAATTTCGAAAAGAGTACCATTCAGCATGGCGGTTTCAATCGTACCGATAGTGTTATCACTCTTTTTAAGAATACTCTCCGCCGTGATTTCGATTTCCGCCGCGCCCGGAGTACGGATACCGCCGTCTTTGGTTGCGGTCGTGTCCGCGTCCATAGAAACGGTTCGCCCGTTTTCAGTAGTGAACGCGATAAGGAACGCCGCGGAAGTCTGACCGTAAACGCGATACTTATAAATAAGTTTTTTGCCCTGTACTGCTTCTGCCATAAGGTTTTAACCCCCTAATAATTTGTAGTTGATTTCTAAAACGCCGTGTAAAAGCGGAGTTTTAGTTGTGTTGTCTTCTAACTGTCGTTGATAGATATTTGATACCGCCCAACTATAGTTAGTCGTTTCCGTGATACTGCGTGCGATCTCTTTAACAGTACGCAACATTTCGCTATGTGTTCCGCGCTTTGTAAAGTCGTCGCTCCAAACGTGGATTGTTACGCCCACATTCGCCAGTACCATTGTTTTGTTCCCGTAGTCGTCCTGTAGCGTAGTCTCTCCAAGATAGACAAACGGGTACGGCGTGTCGGCGGGTGGAAGTGCCCCGTCGTACACGTTGTAACTCTTTCCAATTTCCACCTTTAACTTAGTGAAAATTTCCTGTTGCGGGTCTATACTGTCCACCCCCTACACACAAAGTTTTTTCAAGTCGTCCAAGAACTTCGGCTTGACAATATCAAACGCGGGTTTGACAAACGGCTGAGCGGGCATAAACCGCGTTCCAACTTCAAGATAAAAACTATAATCCGTTTCGGGTGCGACGGTTGCAGTTAAACCGCCGTCACTCATTGTTAGGGTAATACTCCGCGCCGTGTCTCCCGTGGTTGTCGGGTGTTCTGCAAATCTACCGAACACCGCTTGACGTAACATTGTGTTATCTAGTTGTTCCCCGTTGTGCTGAACTACTGTTTTATCGTCGTCCATTGTGACGTTCTTTTTTAACTTCGCTTGCAGTTCTTCAAGCCCGTTACATCTAAAACTTAATGTCGGCATATTACTGAACCTCTGAAACAATAAAAGTATCTTTGACCCGTAAACGCCTTCTAAAGTCCACGCTGTACTTTTTCCCGTTGATTTCGATATAGTCAAAAGCCGCCGTGTAATGGTTCTGAATTTGTACCGTGTATGACCCTTGCCGGATTTCTCCGTAAACAAGGCGGAGCGTTTCCGTGTTTGTGTCCATAATGGAC
>JAZPXM010000195.1:0-2512 GCA_045543675.1 Acutalibacteraceae bacterium | reverse complement strand
GGCGCACATTCGGTCGCATTTCCAACAGGGCTTTTTGTAGGTGTGACAACTGGTGAAACGCCAATTGTTACCCAAAATCTGTGGTACGGCAACGGCACAGACCAAAATCGCGGAGCAAGGGCGGTTATCGTTACGGACGGTTCGACAATAACGACGTGTATCACCTATCTGAGGTCATCAAGCGGTAGCGCATACAGCGGTTATTTTGCTATGCGCATTCATGCGATAGGCAAGTGGAAATAGAAAGGATAACGAATGGCTGTTTTATGTGGCTGGGCAAGCCAAAGTGAGCATGGAAGTGTGACAGGCACAGCGGGCGATCAGACAGGCAGGGAAGTCAAAACAGGTTCCTGGTATGACTTTGGCCAAACGGCTGTCTATCGGTGGAAAAACAGAGCCTACGCAAACACTTATGCATCTATTATCAAGTATTGGTGCAACAGCCCATACGTTGGTTATGACCAGAGCCAAAGAACAACGCTTGGCGAATGGTGTAAAAAACACGGATGGTCATACAAGGTAAACACATCGGTGGAAACGGATTGTTCCCGTATGGTGGCAGACGGCATCAACTGCACGCTGGGCAAAGAGGTGTTTTCTATTGGCTCCACGTTCTACACGGGCAACCTTGGTGACAGGCTGATGGCCACAGGGCTGTTTACAAAACTGGCAGGTTCTAAATACTGCGATGGGGATTCATACTTGATGGTGGGTGACATCATCAACAACCCTGCACGGCACGTTATTACCGCGCTGGCAAACGGATCTAAAGCACAGCCGGTTGCAAAGACACTTTCACAGGTGGCACAGGAAGTCATTGACGGTGAGTGGGGCAGCGGTGATGAACGCAAAAGACGGTTACGCGCGGCTGGATATGACCCTGACCAGGTGCAGAAACTTGTCAATTCCATGCTGACCAAAAACGGCTGGAAGAAAGAAAACGGCGTGTGGCATTGCTACAGAAACAACGTGATGCTGAAAAACTGCTGGGCAAAAGATTCCCACGGCTGGTGCTGGCTGAACTCCAAAGGCGAAATCACAAAATCCAAATGGATACAGGATAAAGGCACATGGTACTATCTGAACTCTGACGGCTACATGGCAACAAACAAGTGGCAGAGGGATTCCAAGGGCTGGTGTTATGTCGGTGCTGATGGGAAGATGTACAAGTCAAGGTGGCTGAAATGGAAAGGCGCATGGTACTGGCTTAAATCAGACGGCCGCATGGCTACATCCCCGCAGACCATCGGCGGCAAGGTGTATAAATTCGGCAAAGACGGGAAATGGGTGAAATAGATGACAGATACAATGATCGTGTCGGCCGTGGGGCTTATAGCCGCATTGATAGCCATTGTGGCACCGATAGTGAGACTAAACGCAAATATAGCCACACTTAATGCCACGCTTAATGAAATGCGGGCGAATTACGAAAGCCATGACAAAAGGATTGAACGCCATGGCGAACAGATTGACGAACTAAACACCAAAGTGGCAGACCACGGCGCACGCATCACGGTGCTTGAGGACAGAAAGGAAAGATAATGAACAGATATAATTTTCGCGAATGGCTGCGGGCGGCCTTGATCAGATGCGCAAAGACATTCTGCCAAACGGCTTTAAGTATGCTGACGGTTGGGCAGGCGGTAATTGATGTCAATTGGGTGAATGTTCTTTCCGTGTCTGCTGTCGCTGCGGTGATTTCCATTCTGACATCCGTTGTGGGATTGCCGGAAGTGGATGAAGTCAAAATTTACGATACTACAACCAAATAAGCATGTTCGTTTACTCCATATAACGTGCATGGCACACAAGAAAGGCGGGGCGTAAAAACCCCGCTTTTTTTGTGCCTATTTTTCGGTGCGGCATAACTATACCAAATTGCGATAAAAACCCGTTAGAACGTAAAATAGGGCGTTCGGTGGGCATCTATTTATACCTGATACGGATAGTAACGCCGATGGTGTTATACAGCGGGCGTGCATTGTCTTCTGTGACCAGCATATAATTACCGCTATGGATAGATGCGTGGGTGGATGTTATCTTTTTATTGGCCAGTATGTCAGCCAATTCGGTTTTGCATCCATCAGGCACCGAACCAACGCAAACATGGTTGATTAACACCATGTTGTTATCAAATTCTATCGGCTTATTGGTATAGTTGATATACTCATATTCATTACGCCGTGTTCCGTCTATGGTTGGCTTTATATAGTGCGGGTTCAGAACGCCAAGGCTTTTTATATTGCGCTGGATCGGCTGGGCAACATCAAAACGAAGTTGCGTGATATTGCCATCCTGGCGTTTAACTACATTGGGTGTAACAGGGCGTGCCGGTTGTTCTACAACAGCCGATTTAAGTTTGGTTTCTATCTTGGATTCCAGTTTGCTTTTTAAATTCTTGAACATGATGAACCCCCACGATGCTACAAAACAATTGCTGGGTAAATTATACCACAAAATGGGTTGCTAACTATTATCGCCTTGTGTATAATCTTGTATGTAAGGGTTGCAT
>JAZPXM010000194.1:0-11631 GCA_045543675.1 Acutalibacteraceae bacterium | reverse complement strand
ACAGAACGACATGGCTCCGATCCGACTTTGCCTTCGTGCAACGTCGGTGTGACGGCGCAAAGCCCCGCTTCTTCCGCCGCACATTCGATACACGGCATAAAGCGCCACGTTTCCCGTACCCAAAGAATGTCGCCGACACCCCAATGCAACCGCCTGCCGGCGATCCGCCGCGTTTGCGTCTTGCGTCCTTCGAGAATAGCTTCCACCATCTCGGTGTTAAATAGTATGGGTTTTGCCCGCACCTGCATTTCGGGTGTTAACATTCGTTTTGCACCCCCGTATTAAACGTTTGTCTGATAGCGACCACCAGTTCACTGAGTTCTTCTACCCAATCTTTTGTGAGCACCTTGACCGGTTGTATAATGGCTTCCAGCAGTATACCGCGCTTAACAACGATATACACGTGGCCCGTCTCTTGGCTCACCCGCTCGTATATGCCAATACTGCCGTCGTCATTCACGCCCTTGATAGGGGATAAGTACTTTCGCTCGATAAAGGTGACGCCCGCCTGCGTCCGAAAACTGACCGTGTCAAGCCCGCTCGGCTGCAACTGGATTTCTTCTAAGAAGATGGCGTTTTCGGTAATGTCGATATCGTCAAAACAAACCGTAGCAGGCAATTCTGCTTTTTCTATAATGCGCACACTGTCCGCAATATCAAAAATAGCGCGTATGCTCTGCTCGTTCATTTTCGGCATCTGTAGCAAAGGGTACACAGCATAACCGTCCGAAATCCATTGACGGTCTTTTGCGGTATATACCGTTATTAGCCCTTTTTTCTTAAAAATCCCCATAATTTTTTGATAATTCATACAGGATACCCCCTTCGTTTCATTTCTTCGCGCGCTTTGGCAAAGCCAAGATACACGCCCGTTTCTTTTTTATATTCTTCAGCAAACGCGAGAATATCATCAATAGACACCTTTGGCGGCGGCAGCGGTTTGTATTTCGGAATACCTTTCACTCATTACTCACCCTTTCCGTCCATCTTTGCGCCGCAGTTGGGGCAGTAGTTAGGCGTATCGCCATTATGCAATTTTTCTTTGGCTTCTGCGGTGCTTTCACACCCTGTATAGTACCAATGTCCGCACTTATTACAAGTCAAATATTCATACTCAATCAAATACCACTCGCCGTGCCGCACCTCTTCCACATCTGCGGTTTTGGCGGCTTTTGCTTTGTCAAGAAACTCTTTGGCAATTATTGCGCCCGTTTGAAGTTCGGTATCTATAATCACTTTGCCACCGCCAACTGGCTTTTCACTTGCTTTACGAAGCCAATCAAAACGCTCTTGGAAATATTTAACCAACGCTTCACGCTCGATATATTCAGGCATCGTATTCCTCCTTCGGCGGCAACGGGAACGGCATCCAGTGTGTCACTTTGTTGTTCGGCATTTCCGAAAACCACCGTTTCGCGCAGTGGCTTTTGTACCCACGTCGCACCGCGCCGTCTTCGAAAGCACATATAACCCAACCGTCACCGCGTTTATAGTCTTCTTCCGTCGGCTCCCGCTCGGATACGTGTATCCATTCATTCATCTGACTCACGCAAAAGCCACTCCTTTACACAATTTTTGCAATCCGAAGGCTGCACCCCATCTCCAAAAGGGCAACCGCCTGTTTTTTTTGCAGATCTCATCTAAAATGTCGTCGTCTTTGTAAATAATTTCCACCATATCATCAACGTTCTTCGGACGTATCCGCTCGTAGTTGGTATATTTGCAGGTCCCCATTACAATCTTTCCTTTCTTTCATTCTTTCGCAAACAGCAGATGTGTTCCGTCTTGTAATTGCTTTTCCTCGTCTGACATACAATAACCGAGACGGCAAAGATATTCATATACTAAATCCAAATCACGATTTTTTTGATGATACGGCATACCTTCTCCATAGTTGCAGTAGTAGTATCCGTTTTCTTTGCAGTCCCCGGTATTACCGTAGATGATCAACGTTGCAGCAGAACCGGGAGAGTTTTCATAAAAAGCGCGAAGCAGATCAGACTGAATATCCCATGTTCTTTTAGGATCCTGCCCGATAGTCTCTTGTAACAGTCCTTTATCAAAACGACCGTGTCTATATACTCCCTTCACAGATGATCCAACAATAGTTGTAAGCGCCCATTCAAACAGAATATCCCTGTTTTTCGCGCCGACAGATAGGTTTTTCAAAAAGTTACGGCGTAATTGATACATTTCTTCGGTGACCTGCGCCAAATGCTTGCGGCGCTTCCTGGCAGTTTTTTCTTTTTCGCTGACCGTTTTTTTCTGCTGTTGCGGCTCTGCTACCTTGCGCATAATGTACGCCCGATCGTAATCACTTAAATAGTAAAAATATTCCGCATTCTTTTTCGGCTTTTTGATTATCATATCCCCGGGTTTCCAGTTGGAAATAGCGCAATCCTTTTCCCTGACATATCCACTGCTCCAGTTATCATGCCCCTTCGGTAGCGGCTTCGCAAAGGCACTTACCTCTTTTATGATCTTCGGCTTATTCTTTTTCTCATTTTGTTTTTTGATAACGTACTGGTACTTTCTGTTGAAGTTATCGGTGCCGATGGCATCCAACAATTCTTTGCGGTCAGCAGCGCTTTCTACCTCCGCGATTTTTATATATTGCTCCAACGAGGTGCCGCCTCTCTCTTCGGCCTGGTCGAACTTCTTCTTATCCAGTTTCAGAAGACGCAGGCGTCGCGATACAGTCGTTTCGCTAAGTCCCGTCTGTGTCGCCACGCTTTGAGGCGATTCACCGAGATCTATCATCATCTGCAGACATTCTGCCTGCTCGTAAGGAGTGAGGTCTGCTCTTTGTACGTTCTCCACAAACATCGTCCGAACCTGCTCCTGTCGCGTCATTTCCGCAATAGTACAAGGCAGTTCCGTCAATCCCGCGGCTTTCGCCGCTTCCATACGCCTGTTGCCAATAACAACGTAGTAGTGCCCCGAATCTTCCGCGGTAACCACCGTAAGGTTCTGCAACACACCGTTTGTACGGATACTCTCAGTTAATTCCGTTAGATCCCCAAGATTTTTTCTTGGGTTTTCGGGGTGGTGAAGTAACTGCTCCACCGAAATATATACCAAACTGTTTTCTTTACTCATTTTCTATCATCCTTTCATTTATGACGTTTATTAAGTATGCACCACTTCTTCTGTGCTTGTTTTTTTCGTGCAGTTCTACACTTCTCACAAAAGCGGTTTTCTTCACGTTCAAAAAAAGTCGCGCCGCACCTGGCACAATACTGTTCTCGAATTCGCCGAAACGACGTGCACGTGTCGCAATCCGTTTCGCCGGCAGTACAACCTTTGAAATCGTCCCAATGCATACACATAAAACGTTGGAAATACGGTTCAAACCCCAAGTCATTCATTCGATATCTCAGTATTGACACAAGAGCTGTTAAGTCTTTCTTTAGCGCAGTGCGGGTGCGCGATAGACTAAGCCCTTGTTTTACAGTGGGCACTGGGGCACCGTCGCCCCACTCGCCGTCGCCAAGCATTGCACGTACTTTGTCCGCGCTTTCTGTGAGATAGGTAAAATAGACCTTCCCGCGTATGGCTTTTTCCGACTTGCCTATCTGCGCGCCAATAGCTGCGTACCCGTCTCCGTTTCGGATACCCTGCGCCAAAATTGCAAACTCTTTTTTCGTCCAAACGCTTTCGGGACCGTGATTATCCGCTTTGACAGGTCGGTACTTTATTTGCAAATCCTGCAAACGTCTTTGGATAGCACCTTCAGAGCGGCGGAGCATTTCTGACAATTCTTTATAGCCGTATTGTTGCTTCTTCAGCAAAAACAACAACCGCTCGTCTTCCGCCGCTGTCCACGGGTCTTTGCGCTGTAATGAGTGACTTCGGAAATCTTTTGCTCGCTGTTCTTGTACCCATTCAGGTTCAGCACCGAGTGCAAACGGTTCCATTTTTGAAAAATCAATAAAACTTCTGTTTTTTTTGGCCCATTTCCAAAACTCATCTAAAAACACCACACGAAAACTGTTCTTTTCTACCCGGCGCGTATGTACCGGTAAACCCCTGTTTTCAATCCAACTTTTCGCGTGGTACGTGTTGACACTGTGACCCGTCACTGCCTGCATCAGTGCATTTAACGAAATGTAATCACCGCTCATCAGAACAGCGCCGAGCCCTAATTTTTGTGCTTTTATTTTTACGGCATTAACCGTTCTATTAAGCGCTTTGGCTATATGCGGTAAAGAAACACTGCCCCATTTTTCTTCGAGATATTGCATTTCTGCTGCCGTCCACGTTCTTGATCCGCAAGGCGGCGGTCTGCGTTCCGCCATAATACCCGTCCTTTCTTTTATCACACCGCGACCCACCCGGGATGAAACAACCCGTGCGGCATCGCAGTAACGTCCGTCGCATATACATATAAATCGCCGTTTATTCGCATAAAGTGTGGCACTTTGCAATCGTCCCACACCATTTTCACGTGACCGTCCGCAGTTGTTTGCACAAATCCCGCCGCGAGCAGTTCCCGCACCGCGTCGCCGCCGATGCCGAGAGACATGCGAATATCGTGCGCGTTCTCAATAATTCCCTTTGCATCCGCGGCGGCCGCAAGGTGACACCAAAGCACCTGCGCCTTCGCGGACATCAGATTAAAAGCCGCCGTTTCATATACCTGCATTTTTACCCGTCCTTTCTAAACACATAAATAAGATTCTTAACATCGTCGATGCATCACCTTTACGTACACCGATACTTGCATTGGCATACCGTTCTTTTCGGATATGATATCGAAACTTTCATTTTTATCGATATAGTAACCCTTGCGCGGCGGCGGATCTTTCTTCCATTCCTTTGCGGAAATGATCTCCACCGTCGGTTGTGGATGCACAATGTTTTTCGAACAGCAGTACCGCCGTTTGCTGAAAGCATTCTCTGTCTTGCGCGTACGCTCAGTCTCTTTGATAAGATATTCAGCAAGCGCACCGTATTGTCCGCTATCATCCAACTGTGACCACGGGAACCGTAAGTGTAACGGCTCGCCGCGTTCTCGCTCTTCCTTAGAATAAAATTGCTCTTGTAAAACGGTTTTCCATAACCGCTTGACCGCCCGCATTTCGTCCGGCATGTTCGGCAACACCATATGATGATGTATGCGCTTTCGCTCATACTCGGTAACTGTCACGTATCGAAGTTCTACACCCGCATCACGGTATAACCGCCGCATTTTCCGCAAAAATATCTGCAGTACCGTTTTGGCTTGTGTTTTGGTGGGCGGTTCCTTTTGCGGATACGTAAATACCGCATGCCAGTCTCCCGGGTGGAAGTTTTCATTAAGAATACGGCGCAACTCGTCAACAGCCGCTTGCCTGTTGACCGCCTCCTGCGCCGCACTGGTGGATAGCACGTTACCCGCTCGCGGCAGTTTCTTTCCAAACCGCGCGGAGTATGTTTTTTTGACTTCCACCGTCCGCCCGGCTTTCCACGTCTTTTTGATATACATTTTTACACCTTCCGTGTCGGTAAACTAATATCTTTAGCAAGCTCTCCACAGCGGGCCGAAACCCGCTGTTTTTAAGAACTTTTTGCAGTTTTGAATGTACATTTTTCTATTGCAAAAAAATACACGTTGTGCTACAATAGAGATGCGGGGATTTTACACCCCGCACGAGGATACCCGTCCTCTGACAAAACGCGACCGCACGCGTTTTTCAAGAGACCGCCGACCGCTTCGGCGGTCCTTTTTTTATGCATTTTTCCAACACCGCTATATCCATCCCCGCCGCTTCGCATATACCGCGGTACGGTGGCAGTAAAAGCCGACGCACGACATACTCGGGGATACGCCGTAAATCACGTATCTTAGCAATGATACCTACTTCCCACGCCCACCGCTCAGCATCACTGAACGGCTCATAAGTTCGATTTCCAAGCCGAAGTCTTTCTACTTCATATAACTCCCGCATTTTGGGATGCCGCACGCTGATAAGATACAGCTCGCCTTCCGGCGCCCACATCGTAAGCGGCTCTGGCTCACGCGGCTCGTACTTTTGATACCAATACGCCATTCATTCCACCTTCCTTTCCGTGTATGTTTTCCCTTTTCTGCCTCCCTTGTCTAAAGGGTACTCCCCTGACAGGGGAGATGTCCGTAGGACAGAGGGGTGGCCGTCCTGCAAGGGCTGGCTTTCGCAAAGCGAAAGACTGGGGGATTTCTTGCCGCGTCGCCCCGCTCTCTGTCGCTTATCGTCTATGTATATCAGCGCACCGCCTGCAACGAGAAGCACTACCGATATATCCAGTTGCAGCCACAACCGATCCCATCCGATAGAGCCCGCATCCGATGCGCCGGCAGTGCCGAGAAAGACAAAAAAGCCAACCACCGCCAACATTGCACCTAACGTTCTGAACATTCTGTCACCCCCTCCGTTGCCCCCATAATGTAGGCAATAAACGGTAACCGCGGAATTTTAGTCCGACATCCTATAACGATTACGGGAAACCCCAGCTTCGCCTTATCCCGTCGTGCCTGTTCTCTTATGCTCTGCGGATCAGCACCTAAAATTTTCGCCGCATCCGCAACACGCACAAAATCTCCGGTTTCATTCATTAGTTGTTGTAATGTCATACCCGTCACTCCTTTTATACTTTCATTTTTCAATTGCAATAAATATTCGTTTTCCCGTTTTCTTGTTCACCAAGAGCAGTATGTTGTCCCGCACTTCTTCACATAAATACTGCGTTGGGTCAAACCCCAACTTGGATACGGCGATCTTTTCCGCCCTGGTCAATCTCCTTGCCCGTGCCATCCTGTCACCCCTTTCTTCTGTTTTCAGTTCCCCTGCCTATAGGGGTTTCCGCCGCTCTGCCTACCGCGGGAATCGGAGTACGTCGGCCACCATCCACCGACCCACGTCGGTCGTTGGTTGGAGTCAGTAAACGACCGTGTGGAACTCCCGACGAAAAAGACGTGTGTTGTCATAAAGTCGACGGGCTTACTACAACTTCGCGCCGCCCTTGGCGCACAGACAGCAACACGACCTTTTCATCACAACGACTCCGTCCCCGCAATAGGCAGACCAGCGGAATATACACGTTTTGACTTTCACACACTTTCGTGCTATATTGGTACCGAAAGGATGTGAAAATATGCCAAACTATTGTCCGTTTACCCAAGGTTCCTGCCGTAGCGACTGCCAATTCGCACGTGCAGTTCCGTCCATGATGGGCGTAACCGTTGGATGTTCCTTGAGCAACTTGTCAGAAAAGTTAGACAAAGTCATTCGCGAGTTAGAAAAGCAGCCAAGAACTTAAGCATTATCCCTTGGCCAATCCGCATTGACCTTTGCGGTCAACACAACGGTTTTTTTTGAAAAATCAAGAATTTCAAGTGCTTCTGCGGCAGTGCACCCGTTCGCTTCTAAAATTTTTAGAATCTCAACGGTGATGTGCTGCCTTTTTTTGATCTGTTCTTCCATATTCTCACCCCCTTACGTTCACGCTGTTTGTTGCTCGCGTTGTTGGATGATTTCATCCAAAGCGGCGACAATCCGCTCGCGTGCCCCTTTCGGTGCCAACCGCCCCGAAAGGATTTTATTTACGTGCTCTCGCCGCACACCCATATGTGCCGCAATTTCTGCCTGCTTGACGTTATGAACGTGCATACGGCCCACCACGTCGCTGATCCACGCTTCCATTTAACGACCTTCTTTCGCTTAAAAGATTGACAAGCGCACAAATGTGTGCAATAATAACCTTACAAGCGCATATTTGTGCGCTTGTAAATATAAAAAGGGGGGTGATCTCATGGAGAAGCTTCTTAGCACTCTTATGAGACCTTCCCGTTCCGCCCCCTCTCAACATGAGGGACAATGCTTGATGGGTTAGATACGTACTACAAGCATTGAGCCGGTGACAAGGAGAGCTGGATATCTCCGCACGTCGTACTAATCAAAGGCGACAATGTGCTTCGACCGTCTCAGCGGGAAACCGTATCTGCGGCGGATGGGTAGATCCAGACACCCATCCGCCTAAGACCCGTGCAAAACATTTGTGTGCTTGTCCGCACCGCTACGTGCAAGTACATAATATCGCACATTTGAGCGAAAGTCAATATTAAATATCTCAAATGAGCGATATTTGTTACCTTTGCACAGTTTTTCTATCGCTCGTTTGTGCGATATTAGCAAAAAAGGAGTGTGCAATATGGATGTGACATTAGAAAGAATCATCTTAGAATTAAAAAACCAAAACAAGAAGAAAATAGACCTAACTAATTATTTGGGCTTAGTAAGCTCCGCTTTTGGCAATTGGCAGTCTGGGAGAAATACGTCCTATAGAAAATACCTTCACGGCATTGCTGAATTTCTTGGCGTATCCGTGGAGTACCTGCGTGGTGAGACTGACCAAAGAATAAAACCCTCCACCGTGAATGGTGAAGGGCAAAAAGAAAATACCGTCCGCATTGCCGGCAGGGACGGTACGTTTATTGAACGGCAACTCACCGACGAGCAGGCGGACCTGCTGCGTCGGATGATAGAACAAATGCCGGAGTTTGAAGATTAACGTCTATCGATACGGTGTGCTGCTATGTAATCGCGAAACTGCGCATATACCGCTCGTTCGAGTGGCGATGTTAGGAAACGGTTCCGCTCATACAGTATCCGCATACGTTGCATACGGTATGCCGCTGCTTCGTGGCTGATATGGCACAACCGCTGTATGTCTTCAGTGGTCCGAACGTTGCATCCCCATAACACGCAGGCAGGAGCAAGCAAGCGCGACGCAAACACGTTCGCTTCTTGTTCAATAGGGTTGTCGCTCGGCGATGGCTCGCGGTTAACCAGCTCAAAACGGCCTACGTGCCCGGCAAGAATGTGCCCGAGTTCGTGCGCCACCGTAAAACGCTGCCGTTCCGACGAACACCCCGCTCGTACAAGTATGTACGGTTTACCAAGGATAATCGTGCTCTGCCCGTCACTGTCCCCGGACAGTTCGCCAACCTTCACGGTGACGCCCAGCCGCCTGCAGATTGCCGTAGTCGATACCGGCAGTTCCGTCACCTTTAGATCCAAAAGGATCTTCCACGCGGTATCCCGCGCATTTTGATATTTTTTATAGTTCATGTCGAACACCTCCACGTTCCATTGTAAAGGTTTTTCGACAAAATTTTATAGGCAATATTTACCAATCCACATAACCCGCTCGGGGAATGTGATATGTTTTAATTTCAAAAACAAAGAGCTTATAGTGTGGAGATTTTTATATGTTACTTGCGCTTTTATATTATCATCAATTTCTAAAACCGTATTGGCACTCTCGGAACAATAAAATTCACTTATTACAGATATTTGAAATTTACCGTGTTATAGACCGCGACGGCGAAAAACTCTTTTGGGCGAAAGATGAAAAAGAAAAGAAAAAATGCACTATTGCGTTTTGGGTGCTGCTTGTTTTAGAAATTCCTATCAGTATTTTATTTTTTAACCCTGGACCTTTTGTCTTGTATTTGCTTTCCGTACTCTTTTTTGCAATGCCGCTTAGTCGAAATTTGAGAGACAAAACGGACTTTGTGATAGATGTGTATACGGAATTATTAGACGAAAAACGCATCAACATACCCGCTTTGAACGCTATGTGCGATGACGATGATCCCGTATATAAAAAAGACGAAATATTCAAACTTTTTTTGCAACATTTTTCAGAAACATATATCCGAAGGAAATACCTACGGGAGAAAGAACGCGAAAAAGAACAAAAGGAAGAACTGGAAGCGGTTCGTGCTGAAAGCGTAGCGCTCCATAAAATGTCGGACGAAAGGAAAATAGTAGTAGTAACAGATTGCATTACTGTAATGTATCACACCATTAAAAACTTGGATTCTTACAAATCGTTAACAGAAAAAGAACTGCTGTTTGCCGTCGGCTTATGTTATATTGAATATTTTGTGAATAAAAGCCCCGCTGAATATGTTGCCGAAACGGTAAATGATCTATATAACGAGTTTCCTAACGTTTCTGCAAACGATCACGAAAATTTGATCCTTTTTATTAAACTCTTGTTGCCTGATATTTTTTTAAACGCCGAGAACTTACCTGACGATGAGGATATAGTTAATTTATATTTCGAGAAAAAAACGCGTTTTGTTTCTTCTCAAATTACTTTGATAAGAACGTGGGTGTGCAACACAATTGCATCACTTGAAAGCCAAGAATTAGATGCCGTGCAGGAAGATACATCGCATTTACAAAAGCAGCACCAAGCGGTCAAACACTTCACTATGGTTAATACCACCCGGGCGTTTTTTCAAGAAATTGTGCAAGAATACAAATCCTATATTGATTAAAAAAGGAGAAACCTATGCTCTGCCGCAAATGTAAACAGAATATAGAAGACGGTTTCGCATTCTGCCCGCATTGCGGTGTAAAGCAAGAAGCCAAGCCCCGCACGCCCAAAAGGCGTGGAAACGGTACGGGCACCGTATATAAGCGCGGAAAAACTTGGACCGCCGAAACCGTCATAGGTCACAAACCAAATAAAGACGGCGTAATGCGCCCCGTGCGCATTACCCGCGGCGGTTTCAAAACAAAAACCGCCGCCTTGGAAGCGCTGCCACAATTAAAGACCGAGCGAAGCGGCGGCCGAGGTATGACAACCATAGACGACCTGTGGCTATCCTTCTCCAAGGCGGCGCTCGGCCAACTTTCTGCGAGCAAGCAAGGACATTACCGCACTGCCCGTAAAAAGTTGGAAGAAATCGCTTATATTGATATATCGCTTTTGAATATCGACGACCTGCAGGATATCGTTGATGAACAAGCGCCGACGTTCTATCCCGCTCGTGATATGAAAACACTGCTGTCGCGGTTGTATAAACGTGCAGTAGCGGCGCAGGTGGTGCAGGTAAATTTGGCAGAATATATCGTGCTGCCGCGTTTGGATGAAAAACCTACCGTACCGTTCAACGATCAAGAAATTGTCACGTTATGGCAAGGGTGGGGAAGTGGTGACATTATCTGTGGATATACTCTGCTAATGATATACACGGGTATGATGCCCGGAGAACTTTGCGGACTTTATACTTCTATGGTTGATTTCGACAAACAGACAATATCCGGGTGCGGTATAAAAACAAAAGTCCGCAAAACCACACCGATCATATTGCCCGATGTCATTCTGCCAGTTGCACGTCAACTTTGTGATAATGCGTTATCGGATGGCAAGGTTTTGCCGTATCGACGCGATGCTTTTTACGCCGAATTTCGCGCAATGATAGAACGGTATCAACTACGAAAAGAGCTGAAGCCATATAGTTGCCGTCATACAACTGCAACCACACTTGCACTTGCCGAAACCCCGTTACTGAAGATAAAGGACGTTATGCGCCACGCCAAAACAACTACTACGCAGAGGTACGTGCATATGGATACGACGCCCCTTTTAGAGGCAGCGAACGAAGCGTATAATGCAGTTTCCACCACCAACATTCAACCATCAAAAAGCCAATAGCACCAGTACTTTCAACGGTTTGCGACACACGAAAGTGCCACTGCTAAGGGCGTAGGTCGGGTAACCGGCGCAAGAGTTCAAGTCTCTTCTACTCCGCCAAAACAAGAAAGCACCCAAAAGGGTGCTTTTTTGTTTTAGTTTTAAATATTTTAGAACTCT
>JAZPXM010000193.1:0-7667 GCA_045543675.1 Acutalibacteraceae bacterium | reverse complement strand
TCCACCACCGCTTGCGCGGCGGTCCCCCTCCCTTTAGGCAAGGGAGGCAGGAAAAATACCCACAAAAACAAGAGAAGATACACAACTTTTGTGCATCTTCTCTATTTTTATCCCTATGACCACCCGCCGTACGGGTGTCTTTTTTTATCTCCCGCCGCCGCCAACGCCGCCGCCCGAAAAACCGCCGCCGCCACCAAAGGAGGCGCGACCGCCTGAGCCGCCTGAACGCTGTGCTTCGAGTTGTTGTTCGCGGGCACGCATAGACGCGTACATACCGTGCGAATAGCCGCGCGTGATGATCACGTGACGGGTATATACATCCCATTCTTCCATTTTTTCGGGATATATATGTTTGAGTTGGTCAATGACCTTATCCGCAATGCCGAACAGCACCGCCCACACCATATACTCACGCCATACGGGTGCGGCGCCGATCTCGTGTTCATTTAACAGCGAGAAGTCTTCCAAATACTTTTTAAACCCGGCGATTTCCGCTAAATGTTGTTTGCCTTTTTCGGTAAGATGACCAAGCGTGACGGGACTTAATTTGTCGCTGTACCCGTTTTGGTCTAACCACGTTTCACCCATGGATAAGGCTTTTTTCAAAAACGCGCGCAGAGCGCTGTGTTGGCGTTTACAGATGCGTTTCATCGCTTTTTGGGTGACAAGGCCGCTTTCATCTGCACCGCGGTATAAAATTTCAAACAATTTTTCCGCAAACGAATTGTGGGCGGGTTCACGCACCAACATAATATCGGTATTTTTATTCGTTTTGCCGAATGCACCGATCTCTTCGGTGGTCAGCGGACGGATATTGCCGTCGTTTATCATACGCAACAAGTATGCGCCGATAAGCTGCTCTTCTTTGACAATGCCAAATATCACGCCCAATTTTGCCGCGGCATTCAAATTGTTGTCCAACGGCAGTTCGCGGTGGTAGTCGCACTTCTTGATAAACTTTTTTATCTGCACACGATGTACGACATATATAGTCAGCAACGTGCCGAAACCGCACAGCAAAACCCCCATAATGACCAAAAAAGCAATAAAGCCGTCATCTTCTACCGCGTTCGGGTCGTAGTCGCTGTCCTCAAACGCCAACGCTTTCACGTCCGCAAAACTGCCGTCTTTTTCGCAGGTGGGATGCAGCACGCCTTTGTTAAATTCCACCATTAGAGTCATATGGTTGTCATATTCTATCGGGTAATCGGTTTTGGCTTTTATACCGCCGTCGTAAAACACGACGTCTCCGTCATACCCAAACCCCCAAATATTACACGTTGCATCGGTAATATCCGCGCCGTTTGCCATACGGATGGTCAAGGAAACGTCGGTAGGGGTGGTGTTCATTTCGCTGTTGACAAAGCGGAACAAAAAGCCGTCCGTATCGGCGTAACTGCCCAGCATATTATGTACGGTATAGCGGATAACATAACGGTTTTCGCCGTATCGCGACACGCCCCAGCACACTTCGTACCCACCGTCGATAGGGTTAAGGCCGCAGGTATACGCTTTTTCGTCAAAGGACGCTTCAATATCCCAGTCGTCTATGACGCGGTAGGCACGTTTGGTTTTATCTCCCACCGAAAAATCCGAAAGGGATAAATATTCGCCGGTGCCGAACGGATAATAAAATTCGGTATTTTCGTCAGCGTATGTTTCCCACACCTGTTCAATGACCGCCGACCCGTCATCCTGTAAGGTGACCGTGATATCCATAGAAGACACGGTCATTTCCGCAGACGCCACCGTGCAAAAACCAACGGTGAACAAAAGGGTGAACAGTATACAAAACAGCTTTTTCATTATTTCATTACGGGACGGGCGATTTTTTCTTGCTCGGTTTCGAGATAATCGCGCATTTTAAAGCCGAGCATACCCGCGATAAGAGAGGTGGGGAACATCCGCACGGTACGGTTCAGCTTGGTGACGCTGTCATTGTAGATAAGACGGGCGGCACGTAAGCTGTCCTCGTATTTTTCCACGGCGGACATCGTTTGCATATAGTTCTGGTTGGCTTTTAAGTCGGGATACTGCTCTGCTACCATGCTGATTTTGCCGAGCGCTTCGGTAATAAGATTTTCCTGCGCGGCAACGTCTGCCGCGGAAGAAGCGGGGGTGATAACACTGCGGCGTGCCGCAATGGTCTCACGCAGTGTTTCCGCTTCGTGCGCCGCGTACCCTTGGGTGAGTTCCAAAAGGGAGGTCAACGCATCAAAACGCGAAGATAATTGTACCCCGATCTGGCTTAACGCGTTGGAAATGTTTTCATCCAACGCCACCAGTTTGCGCTGTGTGGAGATGAGCCACAAGATCAGCAAAACAACGATCACAACAATAATAATGACGGGAATAGGCATACTTTTTCTCTCCTTTGAAAGAATTTCGCATATAGTATACCGCATTTTTTTGAATTTTGCAAGTCATACGGTATAGGGGCGCTGTTTTAGGGACACAATACCCGCAGAAAGGATGCGATAGTATGAAGATGAGACAGTGGTTATCTTTGTTGGCGGCACTTGTGATTTTCAGTGTGTTATTTACGGGTTGCGGCAAAAAAACCGATACCGCAGGGGCGGTATATTATCTCAATTTTAAGCCGGAACAAAAGGATGCGTGGGAAAAACTTGCCAAGGCGTATACCAATGAAACGGGCGTTCCCGTGACGGTGGTAACGGCGGCGTCGGGTACCTATGAGGATACGTTGTCCGCCGAAATCGTCAAAAGTACGCCGCCCACCTTGTTTCAGGTGAACGGTCCGGTGGGACTTTCCCATTGGGCGGATTATTGTTATGATTTGAAAAATACGGCGGTATATGAGCAGTTGACATCAGATGAATTTGCGTTAAAAGCGGGCGAAAAGGTGTTGGGTATTGCGTATGTTATCGAGACGTACGGTATCATTTATAATAAAGACCTGCTTAACAAATATTTTGCCGCGGACTGGTCTACCGTTAAAAAGGTAGAAGATATCGACGGTTTTGAAGCACTCAAAACCGTCGCGAATGAAATCCAAAGTCATAAAGCAGAAATGGGCGTTAAAGGCGCGTTTACGTCAGCGGGTATGACCGATTCTTCCGACTGGCGTTTTAAAAACCACCTTGCCAATCTGCCGATTTATTACGAGTATGCCGACCGCGACATCACATCTGCGGAAAAGGTGGACGGCACCTATCTCGACCACTACCGCAAGGTGTGGGATCTGTATCTCAACAATGCTACCTGTCTGCCTGCCGATATCGGTGCGAAAACCGGTGACGATGCGGTGAGTGAGTTTGCCAATGGGGAAGCGGTGTTTTACCAAAACGGCACCTGGAGTTACGGCGATATCACCAAAAATAAAGTCACGGCGGAAATGTTGGGAATGTTGCCCATTTATATCGGGGTTGATGACGAAGAGGACCAAGGGTTGTGCACAGGCTCGGAAAACTATTGGTGCGTCAATAAGGAAGCGGACGAAGACAATATCAAAGCCACACTGGATTTTCTCAAATGGGTGGTAACGTCCGAGACAGGCACCAAAGCGTTGAGCGAAGATATGGGCTTTACCGCACCGTTTAAAGCTGCCAAGAAATCCACCAACCCGTTAATTGAAGTGGCGGATGCGTACGTGGCGGCAGGCAAAAAGCCTGTTTCGTGGAACTTTGCCACCATTCCGTCGGACGATTGGAAAGACGGTGTGGGCGCGGCGTTGCTCAGTTATGCACAGAACGGACAGACCGATGCCGCCTGGCAAAAGGTAAAAACGGCGTTTGTGGATGGTTGGGAGACCGAATATAAGAAAAATCATTAATGTATGCCGCAAGGGGGAAGAAAAGTGTATAAATCGTTGCGAAAGTGGTCGTTTTTGTTTTTGCTTCCCACCGTGGCGGCGTTTACGTTAAGTTTTATTATCCCGTTTTTGTATGGGGTGTTCTTTTCGTTTTGTGAATTTCAAACGCTCGAAAAGTTTTCTTTCGTGGGTCTGGACAATTACGAGCGGGTACTGCTTTCGGGGCAGTACAATTTCTGGCAATCGCTACTGTTTACGGTGATATTTTCGGTGTGTGCGGTGGTCATTATCAACGTGGCGGCATTTTTTATCGCGTACGCGTTGACCCGCCGCATCCCCGGCAGAAACGTGTACCGCACCGTATTTTTTATGCCTAACCTTATTGGTGGTATCGTGCTCGGTTATGTGTGGAAAATGGTATTAAACTACGGCGTGCTGATACCGCTGTTCGGTAAGGATCTGAGTTTTAGCAGTACGTTTGGATTTGTGGGATTGTTGCTGGTGTTGTGTTGGCAACAGATAGGGTATATGATGATCATCTATATTGCAGGGTTGCAGGCGGTACCCGACTCCCTTATCGAAGCGGCGAAGATAGACGGGGCGACGGGGTGGCAGACGTTGCGGCAGGTCGTTTTGCCGATGGTAATGCCGTCGGTGACCATTTGTCTGTTCCTGTCTATTACCAACTCGTTTAAGCTGTATGACCAGAACTTGGCATTGACCGGCGGCTTACCTGCGGTGACGGGGGAAGGCGGCATTACCCATAAAATGACCCAGATGTTAGCGCTGTGTATCAGCGACACCTACGGCAACTCTGCCCGCGCTCACGGTACCGCACAGGCGATGGCGGTTATTTTCTTCCTGATCGTCGCCGCCATTTCGCTGATACAGTTGTCCTTGACACGCAAAAGGGAGGTACAGCAATGACAAAAAAAGAACCGTACCGCGTTTCCCAAGTGGCGTTGTCTGTATTTTTTGCGGTGCTGTGTGCGGTATATGCGATACCGTTGCTGACGGTGTTTTACAACGCGTTTAAAACCAAAGACGGTATTGTGCGCAACTTCTTTGCGTTGCCGCACGGCGAAACGGTGGCGGGCTTTAGCAACTTTGTCCGCGGTTTGCAGGAAATTGATATGATTAAAGCGGCGTTTTACAGTCTGGTGATTACGCTGTTATCCGTGTTTTTGATTTTGCTGTGTACGTCTATGTGCGCGTGGTATATCAGCCGCGTTAATACAAAGTTTTGCCGCATTTTATATTTCTTGTTCGTGTTTTCCATGGCGGTACCGTTTCAGATGGTGATGTTCACCTTGTCTATGGTGGCAAACGAAAGCGGTCTTACCACTCCCTACACCATTCCTATCGTGTATCTCGGTTTCGGCGCAGGTTTGTCGGTGTTTATGTTCAGCGGCTTTGTGCGGTCTATTCCTATATCTATTGAAGAAGCCGCTACCATTGACGGCTGTTCACCGTTACAGATATTTTTCCGCGTGGTGTTGCCGGTGATGCAACCCACCTACGTGTCGGTGGCAATTTTGCAGACCATGTGGGTGTGGAACGACTATCTGTTGCCGTATCTGGTGCTGGATAAGACCCGCGGTTTTGAGACCATTCCGATTGCCATACAACGCGCGGTGAAAGATAGTTACGGCACGGTGGATACGGGTGTGAATATGGCGCTGTTGGTACTTGCTATATTACCGGTTATTATATTTTATGCGCTTTGCCAAAAGCACATTGTCAAAGGTGTGATGGCAGGCGCTGTGAAAGGATAAAAATAGAGAGAATGTATCATACGCGGTACATTCTCTCTATTCCTTTTTATATATTGAAAGGTATAATTATACGATAAAATACTTGCAAAGACGGGAAAAGTGTGATATTCTTTGTATCTGTATAGGGTTTTGAACAGAAAGGACGGTGTAGTGAATGATACAGGTAGCCATTATGGGACACGGCGTGGTCGGTTGCGGTGTTGCGGAATTGTTGCGCAACAATGCGGCGCTTATCGCGGAAAAAGTAGGCGACACGGTTGTAACCAAACGTATTCTTGACCTGCGCGAGTTCCCCGATTGTGCGTATGCCGATGTATTCACCAAACGTTTTGAAGATATCGTGGAAGATGCCGAAATTTGCATCGTTGTGGAAACGATGGGCGGTCTGCATCCCGCGTATGATTACGTGAAAGCGTGTTTGCTTGCGGGCAAAAGCGTGATTACGTCCAATAAAGAACTGGTTGCGCAAAAGGGCGACGAACTGCTGTCTATCGCGAAAGAAAACAATTTGAGTTTCTTGTTTGAAGCGAGTGTCGGCGGTGGTATCCCGATCTTGCGCCCGTTGCATCAATGCCTTGCCGCGAACAACGTTGTAGAAATCGCAGGTATTTTAAACGGCACCACCAACTTTATGCTTACCAAAATGATTGACGACGGTATGCAGTTCGAAGATGCGCTCAAATTGGCGCAGGATCTCGGCTACGCCGAGCGCGACCCCTCCGCTGACGTGGACGGTTTGGACGCTTGCCGTAAAATCTGTATTTTGGCATCCTTGGCATACGGTAAACACGTGTATCCCGATGCGGTACATACCGAAGGTATTCGCAATGTCACCTTGACCGACGTGCAGTACGCGGCGGCGGCAGGCGGCGTTATTAAGTTGATAGGGCACGCGACAAAGGACGGCGACAAGGTGTATTGCACCGTGTCTCCCCGTGTGGTGATGAATGACAATTTGCTGTCGGGTGTCAAAGACGTATTTAATGCGGTCATGGTTACGGGCGATGCCGTTGGTGAAACGGTATTCTACGGCAAAGGTGCAGGCAAATTCCCCACCGCTTCCGCCGTGGTTGCGGACGTTATGGATGCCGCGAAACATTTAGACGCGAAAAAATATCTTTACTGGGACGCCGCCGCCGACAATTACGTAGGCGACAGCAAAGAGAGAACGGTACAGATGATGGTGCGTGTTACCTGCGACGACGCTGCCACCGCTTTTATGGGAATCGGCAATGCGTTCGGTATGGTAAGACAGGTCATTGTCAAAGATGCACCCGTTACCGACTTCTGCTTTATCACCCCCGCACTGAAAGAAGCAGAACTGGAAGAAAAATTGGGTAGTTTACAGGATATGACGGTTGTGAGTCGCATCCGTTTATTATAAGGAGTGACAGAAATGTTAGTAGTTAAGAAATTCGGCGGCTCTTCGGTGAAAGATGCCGAATGTTTACGCCGCGTGGCGCAAACGATCGTGGATTGCTACCGCGAAGGAAACGACGTGGTGGTTGTGGTATCTGCACAGGGTGATACCACCGACGACCTTATCGCAAAAGGCGTAGAAATCAACCCTAAGGGCAGCAAACGCGAAATGGATATGTTGATGTCCGCGGGCGAACAGATTTCCATTTCTCTGTTGGCAATGGCGATCGAAGCGCTTGGTTGTCCTGCCATTTCCCTGCTTGGCTGGCAGGCGGGCTTTAACACCACGTCGGTGTATTCCGCCGCGCGTATTCGCCGTGTGGATACCGAACGTATCCGCAACTGCCTTGATCAGAAAAAGGTTGTGGTTGTAGCAGGTTTCCAGGGTATTAACAAGTATGACGACATCACCACGTTAGGTCGCGGTGGCTCGGATACCAGCGCGGTTGCGATTGCGGCGGCGATGAAAGCGGATATGTGTCAGATCTACACCGACGTAGACGGCGTGTACACCGCTGACCCGCGTAAGGTGCCCGGCGCGTTCAAACTGGAAGAGATCACCTATGACGAGATGTTGGAGATGGCCACCTCCGGTGCCCAGGTCCTCAACAACCGTTCTGTGGAAATGGCAAAGAAATACAGCGTGGAGCTGGAAGTGCGCTCCAGCATCAAACCGGTGCCCGGCACCAAGGTCAAGGAGG
>JAZPXM010000192.1:0-4256 GCA_045543675.1 Acutalibacteraceae bacterium | reverse complement strand
GTCTGATAGCAATTATTTGTGTTCTTTCTTCCATATTATCACCTTCTTTTAATAAATCTGTAAACAGAACGCCTTTTTAAAGTCGTTAATAATGATCTGGTACATCTCATTATCACGCCTTAACTGTATTTCCTTTCGGGCCACGTCCTGGGCGTCAGTAATTGCGCTGTCGCCTTCCAGGTCGTACACGTCATGTGTTGTTACCGTTCCCGTGTCGGTTCCGGTGTTGCTTTGTCTTTCACTCGGTTTGCTTTCGTCCCATGCTGTCAGGGAAAGACTACCGCTGTTAGCAAGATCGCGCGTTTCTGTTACCCATCGTTCCTCATGCCTTCTTATATTAATAAATGGGTCATAATCTTCATATAGCACGTTAGCCATTTTTTGCCATGATCTGGACATGATAGCGGACCAATTAGTTATATTTTCTTTCATAACTTGCGGGTCTGGGTAAAGTATTTCCAATTCGGCCAGGTCGTTAACAAGTCGCGTAACTAATAAGTCGCGGTCAAGCTGTGAAGGTATGGTCATATTGTCGAATAATGACGGGTCATACAGATATAACCCCCTAATACTCATTGTCGCCATTTTCGATACCTTCACTTTCTGGGTCTATCACTTCGTCCAGGTCATAGCGGTATTTTACGGACAGATTAAGATTGAACATGTCATTAACTTTGTTCAGTCCGTCGCGTATTGTTTCCAGCCATAATATGACCTTGGCTTTAGTATCAACGTTATTTGCGTTCACTTCGTCCGTGATCAGTCTTTCGCGCTTCTGTGTATTAGCGTTCGGTATGCCTATATCGGTATTGAAACGGTCTTCAATGTTTTTCAGATCGGCCAATATATCACCTACAATATAATTACTGCCGATATTCTGGGTCACATAATCCCAATTTCGCGAACCATCCAAATTGAACATGTCTTTATCAATAAATACGGCTGGGTTGCCCTTGTTGATCTCGTCGTACATCTTTTTAAAGGTTTCCGCACCCGCTTTATTGCTACTTGCGAACACATAAGCCATTTTACTATTAACCAGGTTTACGCCGGCTGTTTCCCATGCTAACGCCATTAAATCGGCGTAATTGGTCACCATGTCCATAATACCGCTGTAGTCCGGTTGCATTTTGACCAGCTCGCAATTATAGCCGAACCGTAAATCATTTTTGAATTCAATTAACGGGTTTGCTACTATCGCGTTGGTCGGTTCATAGAAAACGTTATAACCGGAAAGCCCGCACGCTTGCGGTATTACACCGTAACGGTCAGTTTCAAATACGGTAATAAAACCGATACCGAATAATACGTAAGTAAAATAGCTTTTAGACCATGTCTTCGGCATACCCTGGAAGTCATAAACGCTAATTACCTTCTGTAATAGATAACGTTTGTAATACTCGACTAATTCGGTATTAGAACAATGAACGGTACTTGGTGATACTTGGCTATTGTATACATTTATGCGGTCGTAGTCGGCCGGTATATTCAAGTTCATATAATCACCTTCTTACTTTTAATCGTTTGCGACGTTTGAATATGAACAGATCGTCAAACGTCAAGGGTATATAAATAAAGCCCTGGAACGTGTAACCGCTTTTGGCCATGTTCAGCGGGTACGTGTTAGTCCGGAAAGCGTAGCTATTATAAGCGCTTTCGGTCACGGTTACGCCGGTTGTGATTATGTCTTCGACGATCGCGACGTGACCTTCACCGCCAGAACCACCGGACCAGCAAGCAACGGCACCCTGTCGCGGTATGCTTCCGCGCTGGTAACCGTCGCCCGTGTTACCGTACCAATTCGTCGCGTTACCCGTTGACAGTGTAACATTAGTTACGCCTAATTCCAGCCAACGGCCCCAACAATAACCGGTACAATTCGGTAATACATAGCCGGTATTGTCTACGGCTATACAATGGTTATTACCGCCGTACGCGTAATTTATGAAGTTAGGGTCATTGGTTGCCGGCTGTGTGGTTCTGATTACATAACTACTCATAATATAAACCGCCAGCCATAAAGCTATTAATCATGTTATTTTCGTCGTTCAGCATGGCCCCGGCAAAATGCGGGTTATCAATGATCATATAACCCGATAATGTGTTAATCTGTCTTAACTGACATAACGGGCGCCCTTTGTTCGCCTGGTCTTCGTCAACTAATAATTGAAAATAACTAATTAATACCGGGTCATTGATCAGCTGAACAAAACCACCGTTTGAATATGCTGAACGGTTCGACGGCACGATCTGGCTTGCCATGGAACCTATGTTAGACGCTACGCCCAACCAATCACCGATTAACGCATTACCGGCCATTTCTCCAACGGCTGACAACATACCGCCAACGTTAACGACGCTTTCGCCTAATTCAATATCAATGCCAAAATTAATATAATTATGGTAAATCGGTTTTGTATTAGTGCCTATGTCGTTACCGTATAACGTATATAAAGCCTGGCCGGTTGTGAAGTCAATTAGAATGTCACTACCTAATGACGGTTCAGTCACCAGGTCGGAAAAGTCGGCGTTATTAATTGTATAGCTACCGATTAGCGGATCAATTAATACGCGTCGGGTATATGACGATACGTTCAGATATTCACCGCGCGTTCCCGCTTGCGGGTGTGCCGGTAATGGAAATGTACGCGTTATTCGCGGGTAACTGTTACCGCGCATTCGGTAACCCTGGGCGTTTGTTTGAAAACTGCCTAAGTAAATGGGTTCGGGTGTAATTCCGGTAACGTCTGGTATTACCGGATACCAACGACACGAGCTTATGAAGTCGGTAATATTGTAAATACTGTCAATTACACCTTTAGCAAGATTACCCCACCATGAACCGTTACCGCTGTTAGCGTAAAAGTTATGAAGTAATAATATAAAGTTTGCCGGTGTTAAATAATAATAGATAATACCAGCGCCCGCCATGTCTAACCCCTGGACGCCTATTACATAAGCGCCCGCGGAAAAGTCGGACCAGCTGTAGCCCTTATCGTTAGCATATGACAGTGTCTTTACTACGTCACTTTTAGACGGGTACAACGTGTCTATGATCTGGCCGTCACTATCAGACGCGGAACGTAAAATGTACGCTGTATGGCTTCCTATTTGCGCCTTATAAGAAGCCAGCACATCAACGCTTAACGATAAAACATAAGCCCCGCTTATGAATTGTACGTCGTCAATAAAGTAATAGCGCCCCCATGAAGGGATATATGCGTAATTATAACCCAATGGGGACGCCTTAAGTTCGATTGACGGATTAATTATGTTCGACGGGGTCATTACTCGACATTCAAGCGTCGTGCCTGTCTGTGACGGCTGGGCCGTGCTGTTAGTCTTCTTTTTAAAATCCCATAAGATAATATCGAACATAATATCACCTTATTAGTCCATTAACAGAACGACGCCCTTTTCTGTAAAGTCATTTTGCCACTGACCGCGGAAATGATACCAAAGGTTGTAATACTGACCGCGTGCGTTGTAATGGCTTGCGACCACTTCGTCCTGTGAAATATTATAGCCCATAGCGTCACGATCGAACATTACGCCTACGACGTCGTCAATTGCCTGGGCGGTTCCGACTGTGGCGTCACCGTCGCTGTCAATATATACCGGCGTTGTGCTAATTGATTTAGGGGTTTCGATTGACTGCCAATAACTGACCGGTTCAACGTCGCTATAAGTTAAGAAACTATCATGGTATGTATCAGCTAATACCATGGCGCGCATGGCTTCCAGGAAGTCAGCGATCATATAGACGCGCTGATCAGCTAACGGCGTATGTCTGTTAATGTCGTAGCCGGTGATCTTTTCCTGGAACAGTTCGGAACGTTCAGTCATTAAACGACTGATACCAGCCACGCGTGCAAATACCCATTCCATGAACGGCTTATAATTGGCCGGCTGTAATACGGTTATAGCTGTAAGGTTTAAACCGGTTGCTGTGTTGTATTCGGTCAGTAAATGGATAACATCACTATTAAGCGCATTTTTACCGGAAATAAAGTTATTAACGATCATGCGTTTCTGTTCGTTAAGCCACTGTCTTCTGATATTTGACCAATGGGTCATAAGTCCAGCCATGAAGCGCCCGAATTCTTCGGCACTCTGGAAGGCCACGTCTAACTGTCTGGTATAAACGGTAATATGGTCGCTGTAGACTAATGAACCGTAGTAATGAGTTTCCAGAGTTGGAACTTTACGTACTGTCATATCGTCGTAGCTTAGGCCGTCTGTTAAACCGTACGTGT
>JAZPXM010000191.1:0-1605 GCA_045543675.1 Acutalibacteraceae bacterium | reverse complement strand
GACGGAAATTAAAAAGGCCGCCGAACTACTGGACATCAACGGCGACGAAATCACGGCTTATTTTTTTGACGTGTAACTTTCGATAACGAAAGAGAGGGGGGCGAATACAACGGCAAGAAAACAACCGCCGTACTTCAAAGTGTATGAAGAAGACGCAAACTTACTTTTACGGCTTCCCGACGAACTGGCGGGCGCGTTATTCAAAGACGTTTGCAGTACTTTTCTAACAGGGGAAGCGGTGGAATATGACGATCCATTTAAAGCGGCCGTTTATTCGGCTTTCGTCGACAAACTGGAAATGAACCTTGCGGCATACAATGCGAAATGCGCAATAAACGCGCAGAACGCACAAGCAAAGAAAAAAAAAGAAACAGACTAAAGAAAGAAGGAAAAAAGAATGGCAACCAAAAAAGAAATCGTAGAAATGAAAGCAATCGAACTTAAAACAGTACGTATCAGAATTGAAGGCGATAGTCCGCTTATCATGCACGCATGGAGCGAGAAAGCTAAACGCATGATGTTAGACGCGCAGATGGGCAAGAAAGCCGGAAAGAAGAAAGAACCGAAAAGCCCCGCAAGAGACTTTGTAGATAGTCTCTATTGGCTTGAAGGAAAGCCGACGATCCCGAATGACGCGACAGAGGACGAAGTAATGCAACTCTACTACGACGCAATCGACGCGGGGGCGCGTTTTGGCTTCCCGTCAACTGGATTAAAACAGGCGGCAATTTCCGCAGTTTACAGAATGGGTTGGAGTAAAGACAAGGTGTCATGGCGCGGCGCGTTCTTTATCGAAGGCGAAATGTTAGAAATCAAGAGCGACACCCCGGAAATTCGCGAGGATATGGTACGCGTTGGAATGGGTACGGCTGATATTAGATACAGAGGACAACTTAACAATTGGAGTACAGAGTTTAATCTTACGTACAACGTCAACGGACAGTATGACCTTGACGCGATTATAACGGCAATTAACGCGGGCGGCCTTCTTTGTGGTATCGGAGAATGGCGACCCGAAAAAGACGGAGACTTCGGACGTTTCCACGTTGCCTTTTAACCACGGCAGGCTAGGTACGGCGCGTTAAGGTGTCGTTGGGTCGGTTAAGGTTCGGCATGGCAGGCAAGGTATGTCCAGGCGGGGAACGGTTTGTTCAGGTAATGTGCGGTTTGTTAAGGCAAGGCGCGGTGTGGCATGGCAGGCAGGGTTCGGCGTGTCTAGGTATGTTTCGGCATGGCGTGTTATGGCACGGCAGGCGAGGTTAGGCGGGCTATGTCAAGTTGAGTTATGGCGTGTCCAGGCAGGCACGGAAGGCCAATAAACAGAAAGAAGGTAATTCAATGGTTTATCAATGGAAAGATAATTTCCGGGCAAACGTCAAAGCGGAAGTGTTCGGCGGCGTTTGCGAAGAACTGGAAGAACAGGGCAAGTTGACCCCGGCGGCGCTTGTCGATGTGAGCAGGGCGGAAAACGCGCCCTTGCACAAGTGTTTTGAATGGCGTGACGAGATCGCGGCGGAAAAATACCGCGAAGCGCAGGCGGGGTCGATGTTGCGACACCTTGAAATCGTAACGACCGCAAAAGACGACGACACCCCGGCGGCGATT
>JAZPXM010000190.1:0-6732 GCA_045543675.1 Acutalibacteraceae bacterium | reverse complement strand
CATCGGCAGGGGTCATATGGATATGCCGTTTTGCGGCGATAACGCCTTCGGCAATTTCCACTTCGCCTTTAGGACCAACCAGTTTACAAGCACCGGAGCCGGCCACGTCGCCGGATTCGCGGATAGGCGCGGCAACGCCGATAGCACGCGCGTCGGTCAAGGAGATCTCCACCTGCGTTGCAGGACGGGTGGGACCTAAGATGGAAACGCCGGTCAAGGTCTTTTTAGGACCAACAACGTCAACGCGTTCTTCACAAGCGTACTGACCCGGCTGGGACAAGTCTTTTTTCTTGGTGAGTTGATAGCCGGCGCCGAACAGCACTTCCAAGTCTGCCTGCGACACGTGTACGTGACGGGCGGAGGTCTCTACTAATACTTTGGACATTGGTGATACACTTCCCTTTCAATTTGTTACCTACATTGTACCGCGAAACACTTGTTTTTTCAAGTGAAAAATGGTATTTTATACAAAAGAGGTGATTTTTTTGCAATACACCAGTCTGGAGACGTTACGCGCCGCTTGCTTAGACTGTCAAAAATGCGCGCTTGGCAATACGCGCCAAAACGTGGTGTTCGGTATGGGCGCCGAAAATGCCGAGATTATGTTTATCGGTGAGGGACCGGGTGCTAACGAAGATAAGCAAGGGCTTCCCTTTGTCGGCGCGGCGGGGCAGCTTTTAGATGTTATGCTGGATGCCGTCGGATTATCCCGCGAAAAGAACGTCTACATTGCCAACATCGTCAAGTGCCGTCCGCCGCAAAACCGCGACCCCGACCCTGCAGAGCAGGACGCGTGTATCGGGTGGCTGAAAGCGCAGGTTGGCATTTTGCGTCCGAAAATTATCGTCTGTTTGGGCAGAGTGGCGGCGCAAAAAATCATCGACCCCGCCTTTCGCGTCACCCATCAACACGGAGAATTTGTTGAGCGCCGCGGCGTGTATCTTATGGGCACCTATCACCCTGCCGCATTATTGCGCAATCCCAATGACAAACCGCGTGCTTTCGCAGATTTTCTCGCTTTACGCGATTTGATACCTACTGTGTGTGAGCATACAACGATAGAAGGAGAATATTTATGAAAACATTAAAAAACGGCACCGTCCTTTTGGATACCAATAACAATCCTATTCACGCGCACGGCGGTTTTATGTTGTTTTTTGACGGATATTACTACTGGTACGGCGAAGACAGACGAGACACTACCTACGTCAGTTGCTATCGCTCCAAAGATTTAGAAAACTGGGAAGCGCGCGGTGCGGTCTTGACCGTCCATTCTCCTACAGCGCCCCTTGCTTTCCCTACCGATTTATCTCTCGGCACGGCAGAAAACAAGGTGAACATCGAACGCCCGAAAGTTCTCTACTGTGAAAAAACGGGACAGTTTGTGATGTGGGCACATTATGAAAACGGCGTAGACTATCATTGCGCCGCCGCGGCTATCGCCACCTGCGACACCCCCGACGGTCAATTTACCTACCGCGGCAGTTTTAATCCGTTTGGTGAAATGTCCCGCGACTGTACGGTATATAACGAAGACGGTGTGTGGTACTTTTTATCTGCCGCTAATGACAACAAGGATTTGCATATCTACCGTCTGACAGACGATTGTCTTAACGTGGCAAAGCACGAAAAAACCTTGTTTGCAGGGCTTTTGAGGGAGGCACCCGCTTTGTGCCGCAAAGACGGCAAAACCTATTTGTTGTCGTCCTACTGTACGGGTTGGAAACCCAACCAAGGTATGTATGCGTATGCGGATTCCATTCTCGGTGAATGGTCGGATTTGCGCCCGTTTGGCGATGCTTTTACCTACCGTTCGCAACCTGCTTTTCTGCTCACGTTATCCGTAAACGGTGAAAACCAATACGTTTACGTAGGTGACCGTTGGGGCGGCAGTAACTGGGATTTTGAAAAGGATTCAAATTACTGCGAGAGTTTTCAGTATATGGACTCCACCTATTATTTTGCGCCTTTGAAAATCAACGGTGACACGGTGGAAATGGACCCGTGTGACACCTATACGTTAACAGCAAAAAATGGTATAAACGTGATATAAAAAAAGAGATGCCGTATGGTGGGGCACATAGGATAAAAATAGAGAGAATGTATCATAAAAGGTACATTCTCTCTTATCTTTTTATAGATTTATACATAGGATTTGTAGGGGAGCGTCTCTGCGCGCTCCCGCAAATGACACGGCGGGCGGGCACAGAGCCTTTCCAAGGCAGGCACCCCTTTGTCCTTCGGACATTTCCCCTGTCAGGGGAATACCGCCCCTACGTTGTTGATATGAATGTCATCAAATCCCTAACCGCAACTCCCGTACGGCATCTCCTTTTCTATTTTAACATATCTTCGCCTTTCCTTCTTTTTATGTTTGTTCGTTCGGTTTTTGCATATAGGTAAAACAATTCTATGATAATCATAGACATATCGTCTGTTTCCGGTATACCCGCTTGTATAAACAATTCACGCAATTTACTCCCCTGTTCTAAAAATTCTTTGCGTATCCACCCACCTAACGTATAGTGATATAGGCACAAATTTTCATAATCACACGCTAAAAAGCGCTCCCAATCCCTTTTTGAAAATTGTTCTTCTATCCTTTTGAAGCTGTTCTCGATTTCTCTGTATAATATCATTTTTATCACCCACAACTATTTTACTATTATATGATAGTAAAATCAATACTATTTTTTGATAGTAAGTATACTAACTTTGAGGTGAGTGTATGTACTGTCCCCGTTTAAGAGACTTGAGAGAAGACAAAGATTTGGTGCAAAAGGAAGTCGCCGCCGTGCTTGGTATAGACCAACGTGTTTACAGTAATTATGAAATCGGCAAACGGGAAATTCCCGTGCGTTTGCTTTGTATGCTTGCCACCTTTTACGATGTTTCTACCGATTATATTTTAGGTAGAACATCCAATCCAAAACCGTATAAATGAAAAGGAGATGAACCTTCATTGTGTTCATCTCTTTTTTATTATTTCAACATATCTTTTAATCTTGGTGCGCGATTGACCGCTGTATGTACGAGCATACCGCCGCCGATACACGCAATCGCTTGCCCCGCACCAACCGACAACGTATTATAAGCCCACAACGCAAACGTTGGGGTATCATACAGCACCACCGTTAACTCGGTGCCGATGATCAGCGCATTAAACAGTACGGGCGGCAAGGTGGCGAGCAACGGATACTTGCGCAACAGACGGGTACACAGCGCCGCCAACAGGGTAGCAACCGTGCCGAGTAAAATGTCCCACGCACCTGCCACGTTAGCGCCTGCGGCAAGACCTACTGCATTAGACAGTACACACCCGACAGCCAAGCCGGGAACGGCGGCGGGGGTAAAGATGGGTAAAATGGTGAGCGCTTCGGAAAAGCGGCATTGCACGGGACCAAAGGTCATAAACGGCAACGCCAACGTCAGCGCACAGTACAATGCGGCAATAACCGCCGACACGGTCAGGTTTCTTACGGTGTTTCTCGCTTTCATATACATTTCTCCTTAGTTTTATTTAATGTCAGGATGGTTTCGAACTGACAGTGAATTACATCACGGTATATATGTACGTATTGCCTTGTTTTTCACGGGTAACAACGCCCGTTTCCAAAAACAGTTTCAGCGCCGCTGATAAGCGCCGTCCGCGCAAACGGGTACATTTTTGATAATCCGCAGAGGTAAATTGTGCGGGCAGTTTTGCGGGTAAACACTTTTTTAGATCTTGCGGTGTGCGGATCTCCAAACTTTCGCCCAACAAAACGGGTACGCGCTCCACACGGTGTGCGCCGCGTTTACCGTCGTTTCCCCACCCGTCCTGCAATTTATACTCATCCATATCGATAAGTTGCAGTTTTACGGTAAGTGCGGGGTGAAACAACTGTTTTGCAATAAACAGCAGTTCGGGCGCGGCATCCGCAAAGGTGCCTACCTTTGGCGAGCGATTTCCTTTGGACGTATCCCCCGTTTGCGGGTCTATCCAAAAAATGGTTTTTCTGCGCGGCAACGGGTATATTACCGTCACGGGATATTCTTCCAGCAAGCGGCACAGTTTGATACGAAAACCCGAAAAATTGCCGTTTTGTATTTCCGTGACCCGTGCGCCGTCAAAAATATCCGCCACTGCACCGCAAGGGAGCGGTATTTCGTGGTGATTTTCGTCCGCATCTAACCAATATTTTAACGTGGCGTGTAAGCGTTTTTCCTGCAATCGTCCAATGCTGTCCCGCGCGGCTAACCGTTCTTCCGCTTGCCGCTTCGCCTGCTCAAAATCTGCGCACATAGTCGTCTTCATAGGTCAGGCGTGCCACAAACGCTTCGCCGCGGGTGTGTTTACCCGCTACCCAAGCCACACCGCCGGTCACGCCGTTATTTTGCCACCGTTCTTCCGCGGCGGAAATGGTGAGCAGGTCATCCGGACGGGTCTCCCGCTCAAAACGGATATACAACTGTGTAGGATTTTTGCGCGCCATACCGCTGGGGATATTATCGCACAAAAAGTCGGCATAACGGGTGTTATTCACGTGCCCGTTGGGGTCTAACTCGCTGTACCGCGGTTTGACCGCCGCCACTTCAATAAGTGTAGGGGGCACTTCTTTTGTGGGGTCGGGACAGTTAATGGTGTGACTCAAATCATCGGGCAGTGCCAAGTCGCCCAAAGCGTCGGGACGCAGTAACCGATGATTTTCGGTGTCCACCAGCGCAAACGCCGTCACACTTTCACAAAGCGGGGCGCCGTTTGTATCGGTTAACGTGTAACAACGGAAAAACTGTACACCACGTACGTTGCGGTGCCACGTATGTAACTGTACCGGCTCATTCATTTCGGGCAGACGGGTGATATGCGACGTCAGACGGGTGACAAGAAACGCTAACCCTTTCTCTCCTAACACGCCGTAAGACATACCGTTTTCACACATCTGCCGTTCTCCCGCCTCCTGCTGGAATTGCAGTAACGCAGAAAGGCGCAGACGATTGTCCGCGCCAACTGCATAAGACGGTATAAAAAATTTCTGTGTATATACAGCCATTTTTCTTACCCCTTGGGTTTAATAACTTCCAGACCGCCCATAAACGGACGCAGTACTTCGGGCACGGTCACAGAGCCGTCCGCATTCTGATACTGTTCCACAATAGCGGGCATTACGCGGCTGGTCGCCAGACCGGATGCGTTCAGGGTATGCGCAAACTGCAACTTGCCGTTTTCGTCACGGTATTTTACGTTGCCGCGGCGCGCCTGATAATCGCGCGCGTTGGATGCGGAGCTGACTTCTTTATAAATACCCATAGACGGAATCCACACTTCGATATCATAGGTGCGCGCCATCGAGAAAGAGCAGTCGCCTGCCGCCAATTTGCTGAGACGGTAATGCAGACCCAGTTTATGCACCAAGCGTTCTGCTTTTGCTACCAATTCTTCAAAAGCGGCATCCGAGCCCTCAGCGGTGGTATACTGTACCATTTCCACTTTATTAAACTGGTGACCGCGAATCATACCGCGTTCTTCCGAACGGTAGCTACCCGCTTCACGACGGTAACAAGGCGTATACGCGATATATTTGCAGGGCAGTTGTTCTGCAGGAATGATTTCATCGCGGTGCAGGTTGACAAGTGCGGTTTCCGCGGTCGGCAACATAAATTTATCGTCGCTGGAAGTCGGGTTTTTCACCCAGTACACTTCATCCGCAAATTTCGGGAACTGACCCGCTACGTAACCACACTGATAGCCGAGCATATGCGGCGGTAAAATCAGTTCGTAGCCGTCAGCGAGGTGTTCGGAAATAAAGAAATTTAACAGCGCCCATTCCAACTTCGCGCCCGCGCCGCGGTATACCCAAGAGCCGTTACCCGCCAACTTCGCGCCGCGTTCGTAGTCGATCATACCGAGCGATTCGCACAGATCTACGTGGTTTTTGGGTTCAAAATCAAACTGCGGTTTTTCGCCGTCCAAGCGCACTTCCATATTCTGCTCTTTGCCGCCCGCTACAACGTCGTCGTCCGGCAGGTTGGGCAAACGGAGCATCAAGTCTTTCTGCGTATCTTCCAATGCAGAAAGGTCGGCGTCTTTCTCTTTGATTTTGGCGGACAGTTCTTTCATTTCCGCCATCACAGCGGCAACGTCGCCGCCTTCTTTTTTTATCTGCGGAATTTTTTTGGAAACGGCGTTTTGCTGTGCTTTCATCGCTTCCACTTCACCGGTGAGCGCACGGCGTTTCTCGTCAATGGCAAGGATTTCGTCTACAACGCTGTCCAAATCCATTTCACGCTTTTTAATTGCCGCTTTTACACCGTCGGCATCGGTACGAATTTTTTTCAGGTCTAACATTTTTATTCTCCTCCCAATTTGTTGGCAAGCGCCTGCAAATCGTCTTTATCATAAAATTCCAGCGACAGTGTGCCGCTCTTTTCGCCCGCGATAACGCGCACTTTTCTGCCCAAACTCTCGGACAGCGCGATTTCCACTTCATCGTAGAAACTGTCCCGCTGAAATGCGGTAGCCGTTATCTTCTTCGGGTCTTTCTTTGCGGCTTTCGCCAGTTTTTCCAATTCACGCACCGAAACGCTTTTTTCAACGGCAAACCGCGCCATTTCTATCTGCTTTTCAGGGGAATCAAAAGACAAGATCGCACGTGCGTGCCCTGCACTCAACGTCCCTGCCGCCACCAACGCGGTGACTTCTTCGGGGAGATGCAAAAGGCGCAACGCATTTGCCACGGCAGGACGGGATTT
>JAZPXM010000189.1:0-5422 GCA_045543675.1 Acutalibacteraceae bacterium | reverse complement strand
CGTCCCGAAACGATGCTCGGTGATACCGCCGTGGCTATCAATGCGGAAGACCCCCGTTATGCACATTTGCACGGTTGCCACGTTATTTTGCCGTTGCTTGACAAAGAAATTCCGATTGTGTGTGATGAACACGCGGATATGACCAAAGGTACCGGCGTTGTGAAGATCACCCCTGCCCACGACCCGAATGACTTTGAAGTGGGTCAACGTCACGCTTTGCCGATGGTGCGTGTGTTCACCTATGACGGTAAAATGACCGGCGCGGAAGACAAAGCATATGCGGACGAACTGTTTGCAAGCGGCAAAGCCGCGGCGGACGAGCCGCAGGTGCTCGATTGCGGTAAATATGCAGGATTGACCGCTTTGGAAGCGCGTAAAGCGATTCTTGCCGATTTAGAAGCGGGCGGCTATCTCAAAGAGACCGAAGACCGCAAACACGACGTGGGTACTTGCTACCGCTGTCACAGCACCATTGAGCCGATGATTTCCAAACAATGGTTTGTGAAAATGGAACCGCTTGCCAAACCCGCCATCGAAGCGGTGGAAAAAGGCGAGATTACCTTTGTTCCGGAACGCTTTACCAAAAACTACTTAAACTGGATGCGCGGTACGCGTGACTGGTGTATTTCCCGTCAGCTGTGGTGGGGTCACCGTATTCCCGCGTGGTACTGTGCGGATTGCGGCGAGACCGTTGTGGCAAAAGATGCGCCCGCTGTGTGCCCGAAATGCGGTAGTGTGCATTTGGCGCAGGACGAAGATACGTTGGATACCTGGTTCTCGTCCGCTTTGTGGCCGTTCTCTACGATGGGGTGGCCCGAAAAGACCGCGGAACTGGACTATTTCTATCCTACCGATACCCTGGTAACGGGTTACGATATTATAGGCTTCTGGGTCAGCCGTATGATTTTCTCCGGCTTGGCCTACACGGGTAAAGCACCGTTTAAAACGGTGTTGATTCACGGTCTTGTGCGTGATGCACAGGGCAGAAAAATGTCCAAATCTTTGGGCAACGGTGTGGATCCGTTGGAAGTAATCGAAGAGTACGGCGCGGATGCATTGCGCTTTATGCTCGCAACCGGTAACAGCCCCGGTAACGATATGCGGTATATCCCCGAAAAGGTGGAATCGTCCCGTAACTTTGCGAATAAGTTGTGGAATGCTTCCCGTTTCATTATGATGAATTTGGGTGATAAAGATATCGCACTCGGCTTGCCTGCGGAACTGACCTTGCCGGATAAATGGATTCTTTCCAAACTCAACACCTTGGTTGCGGCAGTAACCGATAACTTAGAAAAATTCGAGTTGGGTATTGCGGTGCAGAAACTGTACGACTTTATTTGGGACGATTTCTGTGACTGGTATATCGAACTGTGTAAAGTGCGGTTGCAGGGTGACGGTGGGGAAGATGCCTGCCGTGTGCTGGTATACGTGATGACCGCTATGTTGCAGTTGTTGCATCCCTTTATGCCGTTTATTACCGAAGAGATCTGGCAATCCTTGCCGCACGAAGGCGAAACGCTGATGTGCACCAAATGGCCCGTTTACGATGCGGCGTTGGAATTTGCGGCAGATGAGCAGGAAATGGAACGGATTATGAATGCTATCCGCGCGATTCGTAACCGCCGTGCCGAAATGAACGTGCCGCCGTCCCGTAAAGCGGAAGTGTTTGTGGAAACGACATTTGCAGACACCTTTACGGTGGGGACGCCGTTCCTGCAGAAGTTGGCATCCGCCGCTAATGTGCAGGTAGGTGACCGCTTTGACGTTGACGGTGCGGTGAGCATCGTTACGCCCGACGCGACCATTAAAATTCCGATGGCGGAACTGGTGGATATCGCCGCGGAAAAAGCACGTCTCACCAAAGAAAAAGACAACGTGCAAAAGCAACTGGACAGCGTTTTGGCACGTCTGAACAATAAGGCGTTTACCGATAAAGCGCCCGCCGCGGTTGTAGAGAATAACCGCGCAACCGCCGCGAAACTGCAAGAACAGATTCATCTGTTGGACGAAAGTATCGCGCAGTTGGGATAAAGACAAAAAAGCACGGTACAAACGAAAGTTTGTACCGTGCTTTTTCATTATAACAACTCTTTAATAAGTTCCGCATACGGTTTTGCGGAAAGGTAGGCAGGGGGGATATCAAACACGGTTTTGCAACCGTAGTTGCCTTCCTGCTGTAAGCGGTACACCGCTCTGGCATACGCCACGATAACCGATGCGGTAAATTCGGGATTAGAATCCAGTTTTAAACTGTACTCAATCACGTGGTTGTGACAGTTGTCTTTCCCCGTTTTCCCTGTGCGGATCACAAAACCGCCGTGGGGAATACCGCTGTGGTCGCGGTCTAATTCTTCTTTGGAAATGAAATGCACCGTGGTATCGTAATCCGCAAAATAGTTGGGCATTTCTTTGATTTCTTTTTCGATTTTGGCGGTATCGGCACCATCTGCCGCCACCACAAAACATTCACGCAGATGCTTTTCTCTGGTGGTGAGAGCGGGCTGACTGCCACTGCGTACCGCATCCAGCGCGGCATCTACGGGAATGGTATACTGTTTGGCATCTGCCACCCCGTCAATGCGGCGTATGGCATCCGAGTGTCCTTGGCTGACGCCTTTGCCCCAAAACGTGTAATCTTTGCCGTCGGGGAGAATAGCCCCTGCGTATAAGCGGTTCAAGGAAAACATGCCGGGGTCCCAACCCACCGAAATCATCGCGGTGTGGTTTCCTTGTTTCGCGGCGGCATCTACCGCGGCGAAATGCGCGGGAATGTTGGCGTGGGTATCGAAACTGTCTACGACGGGGAACAGCGCCGCTAATGCAGGTGTCTGCACGGGCAGGTCGGTTGCACTGCCGCCGCAGAGAATTAAGACGTCGATTTTGTCTTTCCAATCGGCTACCGTATCCGCGTGACATACAGGAACACCTTGCGTGTCGATGGTCAGCGTGTTGGGGTCGCGGCGGGTGAATACCGCCGCTAAGGACATATCAGCGTTTTGTTTGATAGCGCTTTCAATGCCGCGTCCTAAATTGCCGTATCCGAAAATACCGATTCTGATGCTCATAAAATGCCCCCAATAGAATAAGGATTAAAATATACAAATGTTATAGCATATATGCGGTGAGATTTCAAGAAAAAATTCATTTGGATGCGCACTTCACCGTCCACGATACTCTTGCTTTAACACTTCTGCCATTTCTTCGGGCGTTTCCTGACAGCCGCCTGCTAACCACAACTTGATAATGGCATTAAGCCCGTTTCTGAAAAATTCGATGTGGTACTTGATGTTGCTGTCTATGTGCTCTTTTTCGGCACGTTTTTTGTCATATATACTGATCAAGTGCTTATCGTCATAGCATAACTTGAAATAGGTCTTGTAAAATAATTGGTTTTCCTTGATGTGTGTAAACATCTTTAACGCACCGCTACGTTCATTAAAATAGTCGTATTCGGCAAATAAATTACTAAAATCCGTTTCCAATTTCTGCCTGGTCTTATCCGCAAGGTCAAAAATATCTATATAATTGGCGTAAAAAGTACTGCGGTTCAGTCCCGTGAGTTTGATAATATCCGAAACGGTAATTTCTTTGATTTCGCGGGTTTGCAGAAGATTGACAAACGCTTTTTCTATCTTTTCTTGCGACGCTTTTCGACGTTTATTGTTTTTGACGTTCATAATTTCTCTTTTATTCCAACACTTGTTGCAAAATTGACGGTTGTTTTTTGCGTATGTGAGCAGTATACTACAAATGCAATAAAAAAACAAGTGTTGGTTTAATGAAAGGAGATTCACAATGAAAAAAAGTAGTTTTGTTGCACTCGTTATGGGTACGGTAAGCGGCGTGTTGTTTGCGCTGGGTATGTGTATGGCGTTGTTGCCGGAATGGGATGCTTTCAAAGAAGGCATTATTTTCGGTGCCGTCGGTTTGATACTCGGTATTATCACCTTTATTGTATGGTGCAAAATGGAACACAAAGCGTTGCCTAAAATGAACGGCAAAAACGTTCTGCGTACCGTTTACGGCGTTGTTGCCGCTTTGGTACTCGGCGTAGGTATGTGTATGTGTCTGGTGTGGGAACAGATTGTGTGGGGCACGCTGGTTGGGTTGCTCGGCATTGTTATGTTGCTCGCGCTCATTCCGATGATTAAAGGCATCAAATGAAAGCGTTGCAACTCGTAAAAAGCCCGTATGTAAGTTTGACGCTGAACTTTATATACGCGGTGGGTAATTGCGTTATAGGCTTTTGGTCGCGTTCATGGTGGTTTATCACGGTAGGTGCCTATTATGCGGTGCTTACGGTCACACGCTTTTCGGTATTGCAAATCCGCCGCAAGGCAAAAGGGGCGTATGATACCGAGATTTTTGCAAGGCGTATGACGGGTGTTTTATTGGTAGTGTTGTCGTTTTGCATTGTGGGGGTCAACGTTTTGTCTGCCATAAAAGAACGCGGTACCCTTTTGCACGAAATTGTGATGATTACGGTGGCAACCTACACCTTTACAAAAATCACTATGGCAAGTATAGGTATGGTGAAGGCAAAACGCAGCACTTCCCCCGTGGTACAGACCCTGCGCAATATTGGATTGGCGGATGCGTGTGTTTCCGTTTACAGTATGCAACGTTCAATGCTGGTGACTTTTCCGGGTATGGAAGCGACGGATATACAAATATTAAACATTTTAACGGGAACGGCAGTATGGATAGTGGTACTGCTTCTCGGCATCAATTTGATTGGAGGAAAAAAGATAGATATGGCTAAATCTAAATTTATCGAAGCAAACGAAAAAATCGCGGAAGCGGTAACCGACGGTTACAAGAAAATTGAAAAAGGTGTCGTAGACGGCTACAAGAAAATCGAACAAGGTGTGGTCAGCGGCTATACCAAAGTAGAAGAAAAATTTGTAGATGCATATCTCAGAAAAGACGGCGAAACGATGGAAGAAGCGAAAGAAAGACTGAAAAAAAGGGGAGTAAGCGTCTTTCAGAGAAACACTAACGGACCGGAATCGCGGTGCTTTAAGAATAAAACTTTACAGTGCTATATTGCAGGGAACGGATATCATTAAAAAAGTCACCTTTGTCTACTGACAAAGGTGACTTTTTTTGTGTGAAAGGGCAATATATCGGTGCGTAAACGGGGGTAAAAAAGCCTAAAAGTAGTACGATTTTCTATTTGTCTGCCATCTTTCGGCTTAACTGATAAAAATAATCATTATATGTGTAGTAGTCATCGCTTTGATAAACAAAATCTTCACAAAAGTCGAGAGAAGCAACCGCTCGTTCTTCAAAGGGATCTGTTTGATCAAATAAGTCAAGCATATCCTCTTTGCTTGTTATTGTTATACCTTTTGTGCAAATGAGCTGATTCTTTTCATTCCCGTAAGGACACATATTGCCGTGTCGGCAGGTCATACAGCAA
>JAZPXM010000188.1:0-9109 GCA_045543675.1 Acutalibacteraceae bacterium | reverse complement strand
GTGGCGTTCATTGCCACACCTATGTTGTCCATCATGGTATAGTTGCCCTTGGCCGCACCCGTTACGGCTTGTAGTGCGTCCTCGGTTGATATACCCATAACGCTTGCCATATCTGCCGCGCGCTGCATTGCCTGGGTCGTAAGATCCATTGCGCGTGCCTGGTCAACTCCCGAACCTTGAAACAGTGCACCCATTTTGTTTGCGGTCGCCATGTAATCCGACGCGCTAGTGCCCATGGATTTGTAGGCCTGGTTCGCTGCCGTCTGGATCTCGTCGGCATAGTCGCCGAATACCGCGACAGTACCGCCCATGTTCTGTTCTAGTTCGGCAAACGAGCTTATAACGTTTTTAGCGAGTGCAACCGCTGCAGTTGCCGCCGCTGCCGCTAATCCGGCAAAGGCAGTGCCAACCGTTTTGAGTGCGTTTTTTAACCCCTCATGGTTGTTGGCTGCTTTCTCTGCGCTTTCGCCCTCGTCCTCTACCGCGTCGCCCGTTTCCCTGGCTTGCGCTTCGAGTTTGTGCAGTTCTGTTTCTGCGTCACTCAATGCAACTTGCCATTTGTTCGCCTGGGTTGAGTTCTCGCCGTATTTGGCCTTTGCGTCGTCTAAACCTTGCTGCAACGCCGCTATACGGTCTTTTTGTACCTGGATACGCTGTGTGAGTAGTTCGGTTGATTTAGCGGCGTTTTTCTCGGCCTGGTCACCCGTTGCAAACGATGTTGCAAGGCTGCGCATTTGTGCGTCTAGTGCTTTGCCCTGGTTGATCAGACCGTTTATAGCTGCTCTGTATTCTTCCTCGCCCTCAACTTGTAGGCGTGGGCCTATATTTACTGCCATTAACCCAACCTCATTATTTGATCGTGGGACAACTTACGTTTGGCGGGTGCGCCGTTTTCGATCTGGTAACAGTTGATATAACTCACCATCTCGCCATACCGCGTGTTGTCCACTTCCGTTTTTGTCATGTTAAATTTGCGACCGAAATATAAAAACCAAGTGTAGTTAAGTTCTATACTTGGTCGCTTTTCGCGTTTTTTGATTTTCTGCCCGGTTTCTCTTGCCCTACTTCAACGTCGGGTTTCTGATCCTTGCGTATCGTCCGCAGTGCCTCGGTCTGCAGTTTGGTTAGTTCCTCAACCTCTAGGGTTTCAAGCTCTGCGACCGTTAGCACGTCGGGTGTGTACCCGGGTTCTTCAAATGCACGTTTGTTCTCGTATCCCTCGTTAAGGATCACAAGCAATTCGGTTACTTTTTCGACCATATCAACCGTGTTGCCATTGCTCAACATTACGTTAAGGTTCTCAAGTTTGCCCTCGGGGCAGAGTTTCGCAATGCGTTTAGCTGCCCCGATAGTCATACAAAAATTGCGTTCTTTTCCGTGGATCTTCATTGTTTTTACCTCTTAACCGTTAACAACGTTACCGAAGAAAGACATTATAGCGGCCTGGGCGTCTGCCTCGGTTGTGTACTCTCTGCCCTCTTTCTTCCAGACGTGGTTTGTGGTGTCGTCGCGGTAAATAGAAAATTCTATTTCCTGGGTCTGCCACTCGATTTCGTCCTCTGCCGTGTTGAGTTCCTGGCCGGCATAGTTTGCACGGCACTTTGTGAGCACATACGGCACATAGGACGTAACACCCGCGGACATATAGCGGGCGACATAACCAAGACCGACATATGGTATTACTACGCTGTCGTCAAAGTTGAGCCAATCGCTCTGTGTCTCGTCTACGGGTATACCGTAGATAAAACGTGTTGCAGCTGTCAAAAGTCCGTCCACGGTCATTGTGGCTGTACCGCCGGTGAGCTGTCCGGGCACGTCCTCTGCAATGGTGTTATCCGCATAAAACGGGTCACCCTCGGTGTATTCCGGTTCAATTGATACGCTAACGCCACGTGCCAAAGGCATTGCCCCCGAGTATGTGACGTTCCCGCCGTTGTTTTCATATAGTGCAACTATCGGCAGACTATAGCCGGTTGCAACTCTTCCGTTTGCCATATAGCGTTAACCTCGTTTCGTTAGTTTTGCTATTTCTTTGTCGCACGTTGTCTGTGCGATCCTGTCAAGTTGTGATTTGGCGGCTGCCACCGCCGGTTTAATAAACGGGTGTTTTGGTAGGTACGATGTGCCGACCTCTAACGACCTCGCTATTAACACGTTAGGTTGTCCGTTCGGGTATTTCTTGGTTTTAACCTGGTTGTACCCGTCAAAACCTATACGTGTATTTATGTTGTTTATCTCATCGCGAAACGGTGCAATACCGAGCGAGTCTAACAACCCCTCTTTCTGCAGCGTGGTTAGGTGTTCAAACTGTTTGTTTTGTTTGTACCTACCCTTGCCCATATTGTCGGTTATCGTTGGCATTGCGGTTAATCTGCGCCGTATCTCTCGGTACAGATAACCCGCCATTTCGTACAACACCTTTTCTGCGATAAAACTTGCCGAGTGTTCTAGCTTCTGCAGTTCGTCTGAATAGACATTAAAGTTTCGCCACTCAAGTTTAGCCATATAGAACCACTTCCCACGTAACGTGTATGTACTGCGTGTCGTCCTCATAGTCGACGCTTTCCACACGGTACGGTACGCCCAGGCCGTCGAACAGTTCGGGTATAGACTCCATTAACGGGTCATTTTCAACTTTTGTGAACAAGTCGACCGACATTGACCACCCGTGTTCTGCGGTGCGGTTGTCGCCGTAAAAGTTCTGTGTGCTGTCCTCTTGCCATACCACGTATGCCATGCGGTTATTTGCGCGTGCGAAATAGTGATACACCTCTGGTGTAAGGGTAAGCAGTGCCGTTTTAATATCACTCGGTTTCATCAAAATTCACCCTTTCCAACGATATATCAGTGACCGGCAACCCGTCATCGTCGTTCAGCTGCTGTATCTGTACCACCTTGTATGCACCCGCCTCTGCCGTGTCGTAGAACGGCGATAAACGCACCAAATCGTTAGTTTTGACCACACCCACACGGTGTATGCGTACGAGTTGGTCTATTTGATCCTGGGCACTTTTAGCCGTCCAATAACGGGTTATGCCTACGGTGCGTTCTTCGTAGTAACCCTGGTAGTACTCGGCGTAGTTGTCCACGGGCATTGCCCCCGGATCGCTTGCGAGTCCGTCGGGTCTGCTTATCGTAATAACCCCGCTGTCATACATTAGTCGGTTACCTCGTTCATGTGCAGCGCAACAATTTTGCTGTGCATTGCATACCTCAACATAGGCGGCATACCGTCATTGCTGTTGCGCTTATTGTGCAGCCAACACGCGTACATGCTGATTAACTGCGCGTCGTCGAAGTCGTAACCCGCCGTAGGATCTAACGGCACGCCCTTTTCGTTCAGCGCCTTTATTGCCGCGTCGCGGTACTGCTCCAAACGTGTATTTATAAGTGTTGTTACCGTCATGTACCCCAGGTCGGTTTTGATCATCTGTAAAACATCGTCGTTAGTTAGCATGTTTGTTGCTCCTATATGGTTACGGCCTCACCCCGTAGGGCAAGGCCGTTATTATTGTGTGTACGCGTAATTACTAGGCTGTTACTGTAACTGTGCAAGACGCGGTATAACCGTTGCATGTTGCCGTCACGACAGATGAACCCGAAGCAACGCCCGTTACTTCACCTGTGCTGCTGTTTACAGTTGCTTTTGCTGTTGTTGCGCTTGTCCACTCTACCGCACCGTCAACCGGGAATGTAAACGCCTTAAGCTGAATTTTAGAGCCTACGGCTACGGACGCGGTGGACGTGTTAAGGTAAATGCCCTGTACTGTGTTTGCGTCGTCCGGCTTGAATGTTACGCCGGACACGCTCGGCGATGTGCCGTTAACGCCGATAAATACGAACGCCTCGCGGATCACCGGGCGGCCGTCTGCGTATGTAATGCCCTTGAATATTGTTTCGTCCTCGATGAAATGGGCGTGTTCGGACATGGAAATGTCAAAACCTCTGCCCTCACCGAGTGTATATGCTGCGCCGTAACCGCCGCAAATCATATAATCGGGCATAAACTCGGCCACTTCGATTGCACCACCGATTACGGGCATTTCGTTATTAACGCCCGCAACAAGTGCGCCGGCGGCGTTAAAGTTGATTGCCTGGGCCATAATAAAATTCTTTGTCTTTTCATTCATAACAAAGAATTTACCACCGCGGCCGTATTTCGGAGAAGCTGCGCCGATGTCCTGGACAAGTGCCGCGAAAAAGTCCGCGCCCGTAACTGTGTTGGCAATCGTCTTAACGTTGCTTGTGTGCAGATCTACCCACGGTCTCGCGGTTGCGGGATAGTTGGCCGGCTGTGACTGCTCAACAAGTGCTGTAGCGATACCGTACGGCATGGTTGCACCGTCGCCAAAAATAATGGACTTGTCGTATGCGTACGCCATACCCTGTGCAATTGCGCGGATAATCTCGGCGGCGAGATCTTCATCACTCATATACATTGCGGCGTTGCAAAGTGCAACATAAATGCCGAGTTTATGGAGAGATAAAAGAACCTGGTACATGCTCAATGCCTGTTCATTGATGTTGCCGCAAAGTTCCGTCCATACGGCCTCACCCGGAACGCCGAGGACTGCGCCGCGGCCGTTTCCGTTCACCTGTTTTACGTTCAGGTGTTTATAAAGGAGTGAAAAATCGGGCAGTTCGGCACGAATAAGGCCGACCCAATCGACGGGCAGAGAATACGCTATACCCTGTATACCGCGTTTTTCTTTAAGTGCGGTGCGGATTTCGCCAATAAACTTGTTGTTGTCGTCTCTCTCGACAAACTCGGTGCGCTGCTGTGCGCTGAAATCACGATAACGTGTAACCATGTTATAACCCTTTCTTGTTTCTGGTTTATTTTCTGCGGCTCTTTCTTCCGGCTCTGCCGCTGCCGGTACTTCCTGGGCACTCTCGGCGGCTTTAAGTTCTGCCTCGAGTTCTTCTACCTCGCGGGAAAGTGTGGCCACTGCGTCGGCGTTTCTCTGCACCTCTGCAACGTGGTCGGTGTTCTCCGCTTCAAGTTCGGCTATTGTCTGTTCAACTGCTGCGCGCTGTTCGTCGTTCTCTACCTCTGCTATAGCGGTTTCAATATCGGCGGTGCGTGCTTCAATCTCTGCGGACTTTACGCGCAGTGCCTCGGCCTTTTTGTTCTCGGCCTCAAGCTCTTTGCGTTTGCCGTCAATCGTGAGTCGGAGCATAAGAGTTTTTAATGCCATCTATCTTACCTCTCATATTGTCGCGCCATACGTTCAGCTGTCTTGCCATAATGTCGAGCTTCTGGGCATTTCTAGCGTCAACGTTGGTTTGTTCATAGGCGGGGAAAGTGCACACGCTAACCTCGTACAGCTTTACGGCCTTAATCGTCCAATGAATATCGCCATTGTCGGAAATGGTATATTCTTCGTCCAAAATGTCGAAACCGAAAGAACACTGTGTCACGTCGCCACGCTGTACACGCGCGTATATGTTAAGTGCGTCCTGGTCGTTCGGATTGATCAGAACAGAACCCCACACACCGTGTGCGTCTATGCGCAATTCAAGTGTACGTGCCGTAGTTCTTCCGATTACTAGAGTTGTATCGTGGTTTATCAGTGCGCGAATGTCACCGCTTATTGTGTCGTCTAGTGCGTGAGGGTCTACGGACTCGCTCATGCCGTCGCCCATATCGTAGTTAGAATTGAATACGATAAAATAACCCTCTATGCGCTTTTCGTTGTTGTCGTCTCTGGTTGTAAACTGTGTTGCCATGCTGCGCGCCTGGCGTGTTCCTCTGTCTATTGTCGGTTTATCCATTGTTAGTGTCCCCTTGTAGTTTGCTTTGGTCGCCTATCATGCTTGCCGGTATAAAGTTTTCCAATATGATAAGCGCGTCGGTATCCTCTACCGGCGGCATACCTATTTTGTCGCGTACCTCGTCACGCGTTACGATTCCGCGCACATACAGTTCGCGGAATACCTCGGCGGTGCTCTTTAGGTCGTAAGAGTAGAGCGACGCAATATTGAACCGCCAATACATTTTCGGTGAAATAAGTATTTTGCGGGTCAACTCTTGTTCCAGGATCTGCGCCACAAACCGAACAGTGGTATTTATGAAGTTATCCCACTCTTTCGTGCTGAAGTCGCCGACACCGAGCAAAAACGCGGGCACACCCACAAGGCTTGCCACGGTCTTTTTATCCAGGGTCATTGACTCATTGATTGCGAGGTCGGACAAGCTCAACGGCCGTACCTCTTTTACGTCGATCAGATCCGCGGGGACTATCCACGGTTTACCCGCTTCGTTAGTCTCTAGGTAGTCGCTGTATAGTTTGTCTCTGCCGTCTTTGTCGCCGAACCCCTCGGCGAGTCCGTCAACGCGTACGATAAGTGACGGCTTGTATTTGCTAGACATAAACCCGTCTTTGGTCGTCCTGGCTTGCTTCAAACCGTCTGCAACCTCTTTGAGTGTTGCGGTTATGCCCTCGCCCATGTACGGTTTGTGTTTCTTTGGTTTCCACACAAAATGCAGCAACTCTGCCGGGTCGTACTCTCTGCGGTCAATAAGAATTTTGTAACCGCCGTTGTTCGTGCTTTTGAAACTCACGCGGTCGGGGTCGATTATTTCGAGGTCGCCTAACAATCCGTTTTCGGTATGTGGCATTACAACCGCATTGCCTTTGCCGTATAACATCATGTTACGAACTATAGCGGTCACCCACGTTTTACGCGTCATGTACCTATTGGGGTAGATATCAACCGCGCGTGATAACTCGTTGACTATGCGCTTGTCGCCGTTTTCGGTGTTGGCCATCAAATACAGGGTCATTGACCCCACCAGGTCGGCCACAATGTCGACAGCTGCCAGGACTTCCGGGCAACGATCCAAGGACACATACCCGTTGGACTTGAGCCACTCGCAAAAGTCGTGATCAATCAAAATACCCCGTGTCTGTGTCGGGGTTTCTGTTTTGCGTTTAAAAATGTCTAAAAAGCTCATGTGTTGTTATTCCTTACTAGTCCACCAATTTTTGTGTGCCTCGTTCTTTTCCTGGTTCTCAAGGCCTCGGACAGTGGCGAACACTGCCGCGTCGAATAGGTCTATTTTGTCGTCCGTGCCGAGTTTGCTGTATTGCACCATATCGTCTGTTTTCTCAACTGCGGTTACATTACCTACGCAGTATAAAAACGCCTCATTATGGCAAAAATAAAGCGTCTGTGCCTTTGCCGAGCGTTCAAGTTTTCTGAACCCTCGGGACTTTTGCCAGAAGTACTGCGGTTGGTCAACCACTTTGAAACCGTGGCGTTTTGCTAGTGGGTAGAACTCCTCGCCGGCAAACTTTTTGTCTTGCCCTATTTCGCCAATCTTGAACCCCAACGCCCGCATATCAATAAACCATTGCACAATATCGGCCATGTTGGTTACTTTCGACGTGCCCAGGGTCAACCACCCGTTGTCCGACCAACCGAACAGCGGTATTTTGTCACGCTGTGCCGCCTCTCTTGCCATCAACAACGGCATGAACGCGTGAGTTATAACAATGTCTACGCCCTTATATTGGCCGTATAACGCGGCCGCGGTTAGGTCGTGCAGTTTACTTAAATCTGCACCGCCAAACCAAACAATGGGCAATTTTGCGAGTTCTGCGAGCGTCCAATCGTATTTTCGGTCGGACGCTTCGAACTCCTCTACTTTGAAATACGCTTTTTCGGCGTGTGTCCATACGTTTAGGTTACGCGTGAGGAAACTCGCGCGTGCTTTCGGGTTGGCTTGCGCTTCAACTGCCTTGTCGGCCAATGTCTGCGGGTTAATGGTTATACCGTAGGACGGGTTAGCCTTTTCGTGCTGTACCGGGTCGGTGTAGTCAACCTCGCCGTTTTCGTCCGGGTCTGCCTGGCACAGGAACGCAAACAGAGTGTCATCAACAACGGCACCGGTTAGCACCTTGTGTGCATACTCGGTTTTATCGTGCCAAAACCCCGTTGTTTTATCACTCGCAGAGCTGATACCGACCATAAGGCGGTTACTATACGCGATCTGCGATTCTGCGTAACGGTCATACAACGCACTTGAGTTATACGCGGCGCATTCGTCCGCGATAGCAAAATTGCTGTTGTAACTGTCGGCCTCGGTGTTGCCGCTCATGATCTGCAAGTCTATGTACCCGTCGGGTTTGCCCTGGCTGTCCACAAACTTGTATTTTATCGAGCGTTCAAACGTGTTGTTGTGTATGTCGAACTCATCGGCAATACCTCTGTAGTCTAAAGTATTGCGGATAAAGTCCATTGTTTGCACGGCTTGTTTGCTGTGCTGCCCGACAACAAATATTTGAGATCCACTGCGGCGTTGTAATATGCCGTTAGCGAATGCCAACGCCGCTATGAAGCTCGTTTTTCCGTTTTTCCTGGGTACGTGGATTATGCAAATCTTGAACCGCCTAACCGCTGTACCTTTTTCGTAAAACCCGTATAGGTTGTATATACAAAACACTTGCCAATCGGTAAGTGTAAACGGTGTATTTAAAAGTGGCTTGCCGTCGAACGTTTCGCCCTTGTAATGAACAAAAACGCCCTCAATGACCGAACAAATAAAGTCTGCGTCCTTGGTCTTGTAGTCCCACTTTGTGTTGTTCAGATCGCCGAGAAACCTCTTGGCGGCTAAAACTCTGTCAATGTTGGCAATGCGCTTGCCGTCCCGTAGATCCTCGGCGTATTTTTTGGCGCGGTCAAAGTATTTACAGCTTTTCACGCGCCTATTTTGCCGAGCAACTCAACAAAACCGCTCTTTGGTTGTTCGTTCAGCTGCTCTGCGTTTATCTTTTTGAGTCCCGACGGAGTTAACCCCAGGTCGCGCCAATACGCCAACGCTTGTGTGTTCAGATCCATAACGCACTGTAACGCCGGATTACGTACCGACTTCATAACACCGTTGGTGTCGGGTCGCTCAATAATGGGTTGTGCGCCGCTTTCCGTGTATTGTTCGGCTGCACTGTCGCGTTTTTCGAGAATATCGGCCAAAGTGTCTATGACCGCGTCAAAATACGGCCGATACGTGCCCGCCGACTCTGCAGCGTCTTTAATTTTGCGTTTCCAGGCCGTTTTTGTCATTCTCGGAAAAACCTCTCAAAATTGCCCCGTGCGTACGCTATGG
>JAZPXM010000187.1:0-2858 GCA_045543675.1 Acutalibacteraceae bacterium | reverse complement strand
AGCGCCCCGAAGGTTAGCGCCCTCAAGGTTAGCGCGTTCGCCGGTTTTGTCGCCTTCTACCCATTTTTTGTGTTTGTCTAAAATTTCATTTAATTGTTTATTGTTCATCGCTTTAACCTTCTTTCATTGTTGCGCCGCAATGCGGGCAATACGCATACCAAATCGTCTCGTCAACTAGCGTTATCATATTGCAACGCGAACACCTAAGGCGTGAAATGGTATGGGTCGCTGTCCCTAAATCTTCTTTCATGCGTACGTTCGCGGGAATAGAAGTGCTTATAAACTTTAATTCTCCGTCAAACGACCAAAACGCGTGTACTATCGCGGCTTCTATCCCCGCTTTATATCCGCGTCTGTATTCTTTCGCTTCGTAGTTCCGCATTATTTCCCTTCTTTCAATAGTTCTGTGAGCCGCCGCAAAATGCTTTCAATGTGAAAAACTCTGTTTGCTTCTTCAAGTACGACGGTTTTAAAATCTTCCCACGCTTCGGCTAGTTTCTCCGCGTCCGTCTTGTACTCAAAAGTGACCGTGAGCGGTTCGAGTTCGTCGCTACCTTCACATTTAAAAAAATATTGTTTCGTCCCTGTTTTCATTATTTCCCTTCTTTCAATAGTGCCAGTTCGTGGGCGTTTAGTGTCTCAATGCCTACTTCTTGACATTCACTTATAAGCCCGTCTAAAAGTCGTTTAAATTCCTTCGTGTCCATTTCAGACGACGGCGTATAGAACAGGTAATATATAACGTTGCCGTCCTGGTTGCGTCGTTCGTAATACCGCATAAACTTCGAAACGTCCACGTTGTCGAACGTCGCGAACGGTTGCGGGGTGCTATAGCGTTTCAATAACTGAAAATGTAGTTCATCGTTTGAAAGCCCTAAAGCCCCCGCAAGTTCAGAAAGCAACGCCCAATAGTAACTGTTCTGTGTTAGCGTCCGCTTCCGTTTCGCTTTGTTGCACTCATACCGTCCGGCGGGCTGATCTTGTAACCACCGTAAAACGGTTTCTTTTTCGCCTATCATTTGATACCACGAAGTTTTTTAATTACTTCGATACCTTGCGAGTACGTGAGTTTTTCGGGCGTGACGTTCCAGTATTCAAGGGCTTTCCTGTAATACTCCACACGTTCGGGCGTGTCCTGTAGCCGTCCAATTGCGCTCAACTGTTCCGTTGTAATAGGGCCGTCTTTCTTGTGGTACTGTGTCGGCGTTCCGTCCGCGTTCGGTTTCTGAAACTCTCTGCTTGTTCCGTCTTTCTTCTTTGTAAGACTTTCCGCGTCGTCGTCGTCCGTTGCAAGCCCGAAGGCCATAAGCAAGGAATAGCGGCGGGCGTATGTAAGTGCGCTTCCCTGTTCCTGTGCGGCGTTGCTTTTGCCGCTCAATGTAGCCTGTACGACCCGACAACCCCGGAGCGGCGGCTTTTCTTCTCCGTCTTTGATTTTCACGGTCATTACATAGTCAATACCGTTTTCGGGTTCGATGTACTGATAATAAGAAAGTCCGTTACTTTCTAGCCATTCGTGAATATGTGCAAGGTCTGTGTATTTGTACCCGTACCCCTGGGCGTTCTTTCCAATAGTGTTAGCCAATTTCTTTCCTTCTTTCTTCTTCTAAGGCTTCTATAAGTGCCGTGATCTGCTCTCTATTCCATGTTGCGACGGTCGCCGCGAAGTCTGCGGGACAGTCTGCGGCAACGCTTGCCGCGAGTGCCATAAGACCGCCGAACGCTTTATACACAAAAAACTCTTTATCTTTAATCATTCCGTTTTCCTTCTTTCTTCAAACGCTTTTTGACGGGCTTCATAGTCCGGCTTTGTTTCGTAGAAAGTGCAAACCTTCTTTGTTTTCTTGTCTTTACATCTAACTGTTTCCAGTATCCGGCATTTATAACCGTCTTTTACCTTTTCGCAATACACGCATTGTTTAAGGGGTTCTTTAAGTTCTTGCATTTCTGCGCCCCCTTGTGGTATACTCTCCCCGGAAAGCGTCTTTCCGCTTTCCTTCTTTCTTTAGCTGAACGTCTCGCTTTGCGGGGCGTTCTTCTTTTTCTACGCTGTCGCTAATTCCAACAATGATTGTCGGGATAAGCAAACAGGCCATAAGTAACAGGTAAAATGTCCAAGTCATTGTTAACGCTTCCTTCCTTTTACGTATTCGATAAACGATAAGCGGTTGAAGTGTACCCGCGTGCCTAATATCACAAACTTAAACGGTAGCGGGTTTCCCTTCGGGTTTTTCGCTTGATAAACAAGCGTTGCGGGCTTTACTCCGATAATCGGCGCGATCTCGTCGGCAAACACGAACAAGTCTGTACTTTGTTCCAGTTGCTTTAGCATTTCAATCGGTGTCATTTGTCCACCTTCTCCAACTGGATAACAAGCCGATAGCCCAACACTCGCGCAATCCGTGACGCGGTTTTGATTGTGTAGTTGTAGTCTTTCTTTGTCTCAAAGAGATAGACCGTGTTGTACGAAATTCCCGCTTTAGCGGCTAACCATTCCCGCGACTTGTTCCGCCGCTTGCGTTCTTGGTATAGAAACTCTCTATAGTTTTTCTTTTCTTTCATGCCGCGCCCCCCTCTAATTCGTCGATAGCCGCGAAAATCGGGGCTAGTTCTTTGAGCATTTTGTACTTATGACGGAAACGCGCTAACTCGCCTTTAGCGGTTCTTAAAAGGTTTTCGCGCTTTTCGTCGTCGCTCATAATGTAGCTAATATTTCTGTAGCCTTCGCCTTCTACTGGAAAATGTGCGCGTACAATCGCCGCCGGGGTGTCGTCGTCTTTTGCGGTCGTTACGATTTCAAGGTGTCGCAACATCGACCCCGCCTGCGCTTCGCGGTATTTTTCCGCCGCGATCTCGTC
>JAZPXM010000186.1:0-1876 GCA_045543675.1 Acutalibacteraceae bacterium | reverse complement strand
TGTTTTTCCTGCAACTGTTCCATCGTATCCTGCGGTTCCCATTGGAACGGCGTAAACGGTTTCGGCACAAAGCAGGAAACGCTCATAGACACGGTAACCCCCTTGCCTTTTTGACGATCAGGGGTGTTATAGTACACATTGACCACCTTTTGTCCCAGTTCCGCTATACCGCGGATATCTTCTGCCGTTTCGGTGGGCAAACCGTTCATAAAATACAGTTTTACCGCTGTCCAACCGCCCGCAAATGCCCGTCGTGCCGTTTCCAAAATTTCGGATTCGGACAAATTTTTATTGATGGCATCACGCAACCGTTGCGTACCCGCTTCGGGCGCAAAAGTAAGACCGCTACGGCGCAACACGTTAAGTCGTTTTGCCAATTCTTCCGAAAAACCATCCACGCGCAAAGACGGCAAAGAAATATTTACCTGTTCCTTTTCCGCCCATTCCAAAAGGCGCGGTAACAACGCTTCCAGTTGGGTATAATCACTGGTAGACAGCGACGTAAGCGAAAATTCTTCATACCCCGTATTCGCGCACAGCGCGTGACTTTGTTTATCAATGGTATCTACGCTTTTTTCACGCACAGGGCGGTAAATAAAACCCGCCTGACAAAAACGGCAACCACGAATACAACCGCGGAAGATCTCGCTCATTGCACGGTCGTGTACGATTTCAGTGAACGGCACCACAAAATTTTCGGGATAATACGCCGCATCCAAATCTTTAACAATTCGTTTCCGCACGGTAGCGGGAACGTTTTCATTGGGAATGATTGCCTTTACCCTACCGTCTTCATAGTAGGTAACATCATAAAATACCGGCACATACACGCCTTCTATCTGCGCCGCTTCCAACAAGAATGCTTTTTTATTATACCCTTTTTTCTTGTGCACACGGTATAGGTCATTGAGTTCAATATTGACCTCTTCACCTTCGCCCAAGATGAAAATATCAAAGAAATCACACAGCGGTTCGGGATTACAAGTACACGGCCCGCCCGCAATCACCAATGGGTAGTTTTCATCGCGGTCTTTTGCCAAAATCGGAATGTCCGCCAAAGTCAGCATATGCAGTACAGTGGGATAACACATTTCATACTGCAAGGTAAAGCCTACAAAATCAAACATTTTGACCGGGTCGCGGCTTTCCAACGCAAACAGCGGTATATTATGCGCCGCCATCTGCTGTTCCATATCCTTATCCGGTGCAAACACCCGCTCGCACCAGGTATCTGCTTCTCGGTTATATAAACCGTACAAAATTTTCATACCGAGATGGGACATACCCACTTCATACAAATCGGGGAAGCAAAACGCAAAACGAATAAAAACGTCCTTTACGTCTTTCATTACACTGCCCAGTTCCCCACCGCTGTAACGCGCGGGTTTTTGCACCTGCGGCAGAATATTTTCAATATCCAGTGGCATAACGAATACCTCCTATCACAAGAAGATATTTTACCATACTCTTTTCGGTTTTTCAATGCTTAAACAGCAGTAAAACTATCAAATATACATCTACGGCGAGCAAAGAAGCGTTATAGCCGCTACGTATCAGCACCAGAAACCCCAACACGCCGAGCGGAAACACCACCGTCAATGAAACGACGCGCAGCGCAACGTCAGCGGTATGCGCAGGTAAAAAGCGATGCAATACGCATTGCAACATCATACCACCGTCCAACGGAAACACCGGCAACACGTTCAGTCCCGCCACTGTAAACTGTATCGCCGCCGCATACGCTTTTCCGCACATCCAAAAGAGACATCCGCAAAGAAGATTAACCGCAGGACCACCCGCCGCTATCCAAAACTCATTTTGCAATGACAGCGTCAGGTCGGTATCTTTTTCTATCCGCATACCGAAAACGCCCACC
>JAZPXM010000185.1:0-10029 GCA_045543675.1 Acutalibacteraceae bacterium | reverse complement strand
ACCACAGCAGAAATGTGGGAAGATTGTCAACGACAGCCGTTGGTGTCCGCTTTGGGCGCTGAGAATATATCTATTATCGGTGGGCACATCTGCTGTAACGGCCCTGCGTTTTTGGATGAACACGGTCATCGTGCGCATATTTCACACCGTCCCGAACGGACGATGTGGCTTAGACAATGCAAAAACGTAACGTTGCAGAATGTGAAACTGTCAAAAACGGTAGGGTGGACATTGCATTTAGATGATTGCGATAACGTCCTGTTAGATGGCGTTGTTATACGCAATCCCGGTTGGTTGCTGAGCGAAAACAGCGACGGCATTGACATTAACGGTTGCCGTAACGTAACGGTAATCAACTGTGACATAGAAACGGGTGATGATGCCGTTTGTTTGAAAAACATCGACTATTTTAACGATGAAAAGCAATGCGATGCTAAGCGCCCCGATATGTACGGCATTTACGTATATAACTGTCGCTTGGCAACCACATGTAACGCTACTAAAATCGGCACGGAAACGGTCGGTAACATTTATGATGTACATTTTGAAAATATCCGCGTGTGTAAGCATACCGCTTGCCGCGAAGAATCGGCGGGTGATCCGCCGCGCGTGATGATAAACCCGTTGTCCGCTGTTTCTGTGCAGTCAAACGACGGCGCAAAAGTGCACGATCTCACCTTTAAAAATTATCACGTAGAACACACCAATGCCGCGTTTGTAATGGTACTCCAAAAGCGGGAACGCTTTTCCAAAGATTTTCCGCTTGGCGAACTGTATAACGTGTCTATTGAAAATGTAACGGTGGAACGTGCATATCGCAACAGCGTTATTTTGGCGCAGGACGGTATGTGTATTCACGACATTGTTGTTCGCGATGTACATGTCAATGTGTATGAAGCGCCGAGTGCTGTGTATGCGCCCCACTTGCCGGATGGTAAGGTGTATCCCGATATTCACGACTTAGGAAGATTTCCTGCTTACGGTGTATATCAGTACAACACCAAAGACGTTACCATTGCAGACAGTACGTTTATTGATAAGGCGCACAGCGGACGGGAAACTTTTAAAAATGCATAAAAAACAACGTCCCGCGGCGGGACGTTGTTTTTTTATATCTCTTTTGCCAAGTCTGTTAAAGGCTTACGCTTTTTGGTGCGTAACACGTCATCTTTGGGATACCCCACCGTAACGACTAAACGCACGGCGCCGTCCAAACTGCATATTTCACGTATCTTTTTGTCGTCTAACCAACCGAGTATACAGGTGCCAAGGCCTTGTGCGGTGGCTTCGGCAGTCAGATACGCGGCGGCAATACCAATGTCGATAGAACGGTAGTCGTTCCCTTGGACTTTGGCACCCAAAGCGGCAGATTTTACGTACGGCATCTCCGATATGACCATAAGAACCAGTGCATCGGCCGCAAAGGCATTCATACCCATGCCCATTGTGGCTTTGGCGACGGCTTTTGCCTTTTCGCCGCGGCAAACCGTTACAAAATACGGTTGTCCGTTACAAGCGGACGGTGCAAGGCGCACCGCTTCTAATATGGCATCTGTTTTTTCTTGCTCTACCGTTTTGTCGGGGTCATATTTGCGGCAAGATTGTCTTTGATAAGCAATTTCCGAAAAGTTCACAGCACATTCTCCTTTCTCACAACATTAGTATAGCGCAAAAGTTGTAAGGATACAATAGTGTAATGAGGAAATACTGTTGTGGGGTGATAATGATGTGTACGGCAGTTTCATTTGTCGCAGACGGACATTTTTTCGGCAGAACGTTGGATTACGAAAGATCATACGGGGAAGGGGTGGCGATCACACCGCGTCGTTTCCCGCTGAAATGGCGACATAACACGGTCTTGCAACAACATTACGCTATGATAGGTATGGCAACGATGCGGAACGGGTATCCGCTGTATTACGACGGAATGAATGAAAAAGGACTGTGTATGGCAGGATTGTTGTTTGCGGGAAACGCCGTATATCTGCCACCAAAACACGGCTATGAAAACGTCACGTCCTTTGAAATGATACCGTGGGTGCTGTCACAGTGCAGTTCTGTTGCCGAAGCGAAAGCGTTCTTATTGGCGGTACGTATTACAGATACGCCTTTTTCTGCAGATATGCCGTCAACGCCGTTGCATTGGTTGATAGCGGATAAGACAGCATCGATTGTTGTTGAATCTTTCAAAGACGGCATAAAACTGTATGATAACCCTGTCGGCGTGCTGACAAATAACCCACCTTTTGACTATCATCTCCTGCATTTGACAGAATTTTTGCAAGTGCGTGATACGGTGCCGCAAAATAATGTGTATAGTACTATACCATTACAGCCGTATAGTCGCGGTATGGGTGGGGTTGGCTTGCCGGGAGACTATTCTTCGGCATCACGCCTTGTGCGGGCTGCATTTGTCAAGGGACATATGACTTGTTGCATGTCCCACAATGAAAATATGCTGCAGTTTTTCCGTATATTGCGTACGGTGGAAGTGCCGCACGGATGCGTAACGCTGGAAGATGGAAGTAAAGTATATTCACTTTACACATCGTGTTGCGATGTAGATAACGGTGTATACTGTTATATGGGGTACTACGCCCCCGAAATAATTGCAGTAGATATGTATAGGGAAAACTTGACAGCAGATGCCGTTGTGTGGTATCCTTTCTTAAGTTCTAACTGTATTCCCTAACGGAGGGGTTTTGATGAAATTACAATTTTTGGGTGCAGGACACGGTATCCCTACCGTTGATAGATTTTGCTCTTGCGCAATGCTCACCTGCGGCGGCAAACATTACCTTATCGATGCAGGCGCACCTGTTGCGGATTTGCTGATCAGAAATGGTGTGAATATGGCAGATTTGCGTGCGGTATTTATTACTCATCGGCACGGCGACCACACGGCAGGATTGCCGCATTTGTTAGACCTTTGTAATTGGTGTTTCAAGAACGCGGATTTCGATGTATATCTGACCGAGCAAAAGACGATAGATGCGTTATACGGTATCGTTTTAGCCCGCCTTGACGATTTTGATACCGCACGGTTGCGGTTACATACCTATACAGCGGGTGAAATATACCGTGATGAAAATATCACGGTGACCGCCATTGCCACCGACCATATGGAGGGAAAATATCCGTCGTTTGCGTTTATGGTTGAAGGGGACGGACAGCGTCTTTTCTTTACGGGTGATTTACATTCCAATCAACCGGTTGATTTCCCTGTGCTTGCCAAAGAGTTGCCGTCTACGGCTATCGTGACGGAGATGGCACATTTTAGATGGACGGCGCTGTTGCCGCATATTGAAGCGGTGAAAGCGGCGCAGGTGCTGGTAAATCATTATAACGATACGTGGTCTTTAGAGTCTATTGATGCGCTGGCGAAAGCAGTGGACGTGCCTGTGCAAAAAGTATGCGACGGAGACGTATTTGAATGGTAAATATGATCGCCTTACAGTAGGTCTGTAGGGCGATTTTTTGTTTTTGGGATATATTTATCACAAATATATGGAAAAATGCAAAATTATGTGTTATACTCATTTAAAAAATATAAATACGCTCTTTATATACCGAGAAGGATGATAAAATGAAAGTTATTATCGTAGGATGCGGCAAAATCGGTGTGACGATTTTGGAAGATATGGTTAATGAAGGACACGAAGTGGTGGCGATCGACAGCGACCCTGCTGTTGTGGCTGAAGTGACTAACGTGTATGACGTTATCGGCGTTTGCGGCAACGGTATGGATTACGAACCTTTGGAAGAAGCGGGTGTCAGCAAGGCGGAATTGCTGGTTGCGGTAACAGGCTCCGATGAATTCAATATGCTTAGCTGTCATATTGCACGGCAGATGGGCGCAAAACATACGATTGCCCGTATTCGAAAACCCGAATATAACGACCAAAGTTTAGGTTACTTGCGACAGTATCTTACTTTATCTATGGCAATTAACCCCGAATTGCTGATGGCACAGGAATTGTTTAAGATCTTAAAACTGCCGTCTGCTTTGACGGTAGAAACGTTTTCAAGACGTAACTTTGAAATGATAGAAGTTGTTTTGCGTCACGATTCCAAATTAAACGGCTATTCTTTGATGCAGTTACGTAAAAAGTTTTCCGCCAAATTCTTGGTTTGCGTAGTGCAGCGCGGTGAAGATGTTTACGTTCCCGACGGTAATTTTGTGTTGCAGGCAGGGGACCGTATCGGTATTACCGCTACGCCGAATGAACTTCACAAATTGTTACGGCAACTCGGCGTAATTCAAAAGCACGCCAAATGCGTTATGTTGCTTGGTGCAAGCCGTACGGCGTATTATCTGGCAAAAATGTTATTGGATAACGGGACGGCTGTAAAAGTGGTCGATGTAGATCGTAAAAGGTGTGAAGAATTTGCGGCTTTATTGCCGCAGGCGGTGGTTATTGAAGGGGACGGTATCCAGCAGGAATTGCTGATGGAAGAAGGTATCGGCAATATGGACGCTTTTGTAGCGTTGACCGGTATGGATGAACAAAATATATTGGTTTCTTTCTTTGCCAATTCGCAGAATGTGCCCAAGGTGATTGCCAAGGTAAATCGCCACGAATTATCGTCTATGGCGGAAAAATTGGGACTGGAATGTACCATTTCTCCAAAACGTATTGTAGCTGATGTGCTTTCACGATACGCCCGTGCACTTAAAAACTCTGAGGGCAGTAACGTGGAAACGTTGTATAAATTGATGGACGGTAAAGCGGAAGCGTTGGAATTCCGCGTAACTGCGGAATTTAAGGGCTGTGATATTCCGTTGAAAGACCTTGCTCTTAAACCTGATATTTTGATTACGGGTATTTTGCGCGGCAGAAAAACGGCAATTTTACCCTCAGGCGATGACGTGATTCGCGCAGGGGATAAAGTGGTCGTTTTGGCCGCCCAAAAACGTATGGAAGATCTTTCGGATATTTTGCTGTAAAGGCGATGCTTGAATGTTATGAACTATAGAATGATAGGTAATACCATTGGTAGAATTGTGCTGGCAGCGGCAGGCTTGCTGATTTTGCCGCTTGTGGTTTCACTGTTATATCACGAATCCTGCTATATGGCTTTTCTGTGGGCTATCGGTATAGCGGTGGTCTTGGGTGCGGTGTTGGTTGCGGTGTGTCGACCGAAAAATACACTGATTTATGCGAAAGAGGGTTTTGTGATCGTTTCTTTTACCTGGTTACTGCTTTCGGTGATCGGTGCAATGCCTTTCGTTTTGAGCGGGGAGATTCCGCGTTTTGTGGATGCATTTTTTGAAACGGTCAGTGGGTTGACTACAACCGGTGCTTCTATCCTTGCCGATGTAGAAGCAATGAGTAAAGGAATTCTTTTTTGGCGCAGTTTTACCCATTGGATAGGCGGTATGGGGGTGCTGGTATTTGTGATGGCGTTACTTCCCGATGTTTCGGGAAGACCGATTCACATTATGCGTGCAGAAATGCCCGGTCCCGTAGTTGGAAAGCTGGTGCCGCGTATTAAAGATACGGCGAAGATTTTGTATCTCATTTATATCGCTATGACTGTTTTGCAGATCGTGTTGTTGCTGTTTGGCGGTATGAGCTTATTCGAAAGTACAGTACATGCGTTCGGTACGGCAGGAACGGGCGGCTTTGGTGTATTGCGTGATAGCATAGCATCATACAGTCCGTATATACAATGGGTAATTACGGTGTTTATGTTGCTGTTCGGCGTTAATTTTACTGTGTACTATTTGATACTGATTCGTCGTTTTCGCCACGCGGTGCGCAATACGGAATTATGGGTGTACGTCGGCATTGTGGTCGGCGCAATACTACTCGTCTGTATTAATATTTTTCCTATGTACGATACGTTTGCAGAAGCATTGCGCTATGCGGCATTCCAAGTATCTTCAATTATCACGACGACGGGATATTCTACCACTGACTTTAATCTGTGGCCGCAACTTTCTAAAGCGGTACTGCTGTTGTTGATGTTTATCGGCGGTTGCGCGGGCTCTACAGCGGGCGGCCTTAAGGTTTCCCGCGTGGTAATTTTAGGTCGTATGATACGGCGTGAAATACGCCGTATGTTGCATCCGCGCTCGGTGAGTGCGGTGAAAATGGATGGCAAGGCATTGGATGATAACACCTTATTTGGTGTAGGCACATATTTTGCGCTGTATATCGTCTGCTTCGCGGCAATTTTTTTGGTGCTTTCTCTGGAACCGTTTGGTTTTGAAACCAATTTTGCTGCAACCGCGGCGTGCTTTAATAATGTTGGTCCGGGATTTGGTGCAGTGGGTCCTGCGGGTAACTATGCGGCTTATTCCACCGTATCAAAATATGTACTGTCTGTGGCTATGCTGTTGGGCCGATTGGAAATTTACCCCTTGTTGCTGATGGTTATGCCGGCAACTTGGCTAAAGAAATAAGGTGAGCAGATGAAAAAACTGGGAATAGTGTTTTTGACAGCTTTGCTGTTTGTTATGTGCGCTGTCGGTTGTGGTCAAACACCCAATACGGATGACGACCTACCTGTAGATATGTCGGTGGATATTATACCGTTGTTGACGGCGGATGATGTATATAAAGCCAGTGGCATTAAAGTGGGGGAACCGATAGATTCCGCAGAAGGTGCGGTGGCGTATTTTTCCGACGATAGTCTTTCCTGTGTATACGTTGCGGCGCAAAAAAACACCAAAGAAGCGTTTGATGCTATGTGCGCAAATCTGGCAACGGCAGGCACGCTTACGGATGCGCCTAACTTGGGCGATGCAGCCGTTTGGTGTGAAGAGCAAGTGAGTTTGCTGGTATATGTGAACGGTGTTACGGTAGATGTGAACGTAGCGTACGCAGATCCGAACCCGAATGACAGCTTGTTGGCGGCAAGACAAATTGCCGCGTTGCTGATAGAAAAGATGTGAGAAATTTATGATTACGTTTGAACAGTTGAAGAAAAACGAAACAATCAATACGTATATACGACAGGCGGATGCATCGCTGATAGCGTTGGGATATACCGAACACAGTTTTGCTCACGTTACCCACGTTGCTGAAACGGCGGCGTATATCCTGGAAACGATGGGATATAGTGAACATGAGGTGGAACTGGCAAAAATTGCCGCATATTTGCACGATATCGGCAATTTGGTGAACCGCATAGAACATTCGCAGAGCGGTGCTGTAATGGCGTTTCGTTTGTTGGATGAAATGGGTATGAACGCCGAAGATTTGGCGTTGGTGGTTACCGCTATCGGCAACCACGATGAAGGCACCGGCGTAGCCGTCAACCCTGTTGCGGCGGCGTTGATTTTGGCAGATAAAAGCGATGTGCGTCGCTCGCGCGTACGTAATACCGATTTGGCTACCTTTGATATTCACGACAGGGTAAATTACTCGGTGGAAAAATCGCAACTGCGTATCAACGGGGACCGTACGTTAATTAAATTAAAACTGCAAATTGACCCGCATTTTAGTTCTGTGATGGATTATTTTGAAATATTTATGGTGCGTATGAATATGTGCCGTAAAGCCGCGGAAACGCTGGGCTTACAGTTTAAACTTATCATCAATGAGCAACAGCTCATGTAATTTTAGGAGGTATTGTTATGGAGTGGTTTTTTATTATTTTGGCTTTGGTAGTCATCATCTGTATTGCGTGTATCAAAATTGTGCCGCAAGCAAGTGAGTGGGTCACGGAATTCCTTGGAAAGTATCACAGGACATGGCAGGCAGGTATTCATTTTAAAGTGCCCGTTTTGGAACGGGTTGCTAAGAAAGTCACTTTAAAAGAACAGGTTTTAGATTCGCCGCCGCAACCTGTTATCACCAAAGATAACGTTACTATGCAGATCGATACGGTGATTTACTATGCTATCTACGATGCGAAACTGTATGCGTACGGTGCAGTAAATCCGATTTCCGCTTTGGCAAATCTTGCGGCTACTACCTTGCGTAACTTGGTTGGCGAACTGGAATTGGACGGTACGTTGACTTCTCGAGATACCATCAACGGAAAAATGACCGAAATTTTGGATGAAGCTACCGATAAATGGGGTATTAAAGTACACCGTGTAGAACTTAAAAACATTATTCCGCCCGCGGAAATCCAAAATGCGATGGAAAAGCAGATGAAAGCAGAACGCGACCGTCGTGAAACATTGTTGCAAGCCGAAGGTCATAAAGCGGCTGCCATTACCCGCGCAGAGGGTGATAAGCAGGCAATGGTGCTGGCGGCAGAGGGTGAGAGAGACGCCCGTATTGCGCGCGCAGAAGGCGAAGCAAAAGCGATTTTCCTGGCGAAAAAAGCGGAAGCAGACGGCTTAAAAGCCCTGAAAGAAGCAGGCGTGGATGAAGCGATTTTGGAGCTGAAGAAGTATGAAGCGCTGGTAGCAATGTCCAACGGTAAGGCATCTAAGATTATCGTACCTACCGATGCGGTCAATATGACCAAAGCAAACGTACTGTTCTCCGAAACGACAGGCTTGGGGGATACCACCGCACCTGCCGCAGAAGAGCCGTCACCCAAAAAGGCCGACCCTTGTTGTGATTGATAAAAAGTCCTGAGAGTTTTTGCTCTCAGGACTTTTTACTTTTGCAATATGTGCGATATCCAAATATATATTGCACTTTTTCCAAAAACTTGCTTTTTGGGATGGATATATGCTATATTATTAAAGAGATCGGTATAATTTGAGGAGAGTGAAAAAATGCGAAAACAACTAAGATCCTATTGGACGATATTTTGCGTGGCAACATTGCTGCTCTCTTTTTGTGGCATTCATGGCTTGGCGTATGCAGGACCACAAGCACCTGCATCACCGGAATGTGAGTGGAGTACATTGGGTGCGGTATCTTCTATCCGACAGGAAAAAGATGCTTTTTTCATAGATATACCTGCTTACATAGGAAATGTTTTCGTTGAAGATGTCTTGTTACAGATTACTTTTCCTGTAGAAGGCGGCTTCCGCTTGAATATTTCCGAATTTTCTTCAAGGCACGGCTATTTTCAACCAAGTGCATTATCAGATCTCACTTATAAAGAGTTGCGTGACGGCAGATTGATGATGTACGGTGTGGGAGATACCGTTCTGTATTATCAGAAAACCGCAAGCGGCTTTGAATTGTCGGTCGGCGATATGAAAGGTAACGTTTCTTTGACATTCAGTGATGAAAATATACATTTGGGTTATCAGGTGAGTACCATTGTTAAAACAAAGATGACCTTGCCGCTTGCCGCAGACGAAGCCATTTATAACGGTAGTGAGCGGTTTAATGACGTCAATCAGGTGGGTTACGTATTTTCTTTACGCAATGTGGATGCTGCGTATCACGGAGCGAATTCTCTTAGCGAGACGCATACGGATACGTATATTAACGTACCGATTTTCCATAGTAGTGCAGGATATTCCGTATGGTACAATATGACCTATACAGGCACGGCGGATATCGGGGTTGCCGATAAAACTTCCTATACGGTGGATTTTGACGGCGGTAAGTTTGACTTTTATATGTGGAACGGTACTATTCTGGAAAACATCAAGAAATATACCGCTATTACGGGTACCAGCATTGTGCCGCCCCGTTGGGCGTTTGGCTATTGGCTCGGTGCGCAGGCAGTACCGTGGCGAACCAATCAGACGACAGGGACTATCTACACCGATGGCTCTGCTGAAGCGATTCAGCAGGCATACGACAATTTAGTCGATATGTTTGAGGGCTACGAAGCGATGGGTATTACAGATATCGCCGCCGTTTACGGTGAAGGTTTGAACTCTACCGCCAATACTGCGGCATATGAATATGTCAATAGCCGCGGCACGCGTATGTTAATGTGGTATCATCCGCACGCGTATACTGTTTCCACGTTACAGACGTTATTGCCTGGCGTTTCTCGAAACAATCTGCCGCTCCCGTTGAATCTTGTAAATCCCGTTGCCGGTAATTATATGGGTGATTTTATTGACTTTTCTCATCCGAATGCCGTTAATGCCATCACAGGGTTTTTTAATGGTGGAACGTCCTATACTAAAAATCTAAAATACTGGGATTT
>JAZPXM010000184.1:0-2697 GCA_045543675.1 Acutalibacteraceae bacterium | reverse complement strand
AATCAACTGGGGCTGAATCTCAATGCCGCCTGACGCGCTGTACTGGCCGGGAACGAGGTACACACCGCGGTTCCTTAAAATATCCATACCCTGAACAAGTCGGAGGCCAAGCGGCTTAGGAAGACAACTGGGGCTATCAACTCCTTGGCACACAGAACGACATGGCTACGATCCGACTTGGTGTAGGTCTTGTTGTTGCGGATCGCAACTGCAATTGCCGTGATTACGTTGTTGTTTGCGCTACCGGCATTTTCTCCCTCTTCACCACCGCTGGGCTGCTGCTGCTCATACTGTGCAACAAGCGTCATGTTCTCCATTACAGCATCGATCGTATAAGCTCTGTCCTCGGTTACAAGCGTATCATTCTTGAACCAGCCGACGAAGTCATAACCCTCTGCTGCCGGTGTTGCGGTTACAGTCAGCGAGTTGCCCTTGTAGATCTCATAGGTCTCGGTGCCTGCGCCGTCATTTACGGTAACCGTAAGCACGTCACCGTCTGCAGGAGTGAATACGAAGGTGGTGGACGCAAGCTTGTAGTGATCCTTATCGGCACCTGCAAGCGTAAGGTTGGAAGCCGTCCAGTCTTCGCCGACCTTCTCAACAACGATCGCAGCGAAATCAAGCGTTACGTCGCCGTCTTCGGTATCACCGGTAAGGGTAACAGTCTGTCCATAGGGGTTGAGATCCGTTACGGTCAGCGTAATGATAGGCTGATCTGCACCGCAATCTACGCACTGATAGTTTTCATAGGTAGAGTGAGCCGCTTCTTGCGTGCAACAGATACATACGTGTTTGTCAGCATCCTTTTCTTCAAAGAAGTGGCCATTTGCAGCACAATAATCCCGTGAAGTCGTTGCATCATACAGATTAGAGAACTGAAGGAATGCAATGCGCTTTTGCATAGATTCAACAACAGCCTTGCTGACATAAAGATTCAAAGCCGCATCGTCGCCGATAAATACATCTGCTACGTTGTCAGTCGCGGTCGTTTTTACGGCAACATTTTCGCCGAAAGTACCGCCGGTGATCTTAAGGGTACTTACACCGGATGCCTGCAGAACCGATGCTGTATCCGACGGTAAGGAACTCTCGGAAGAAGCGCCGTCCTTTGCCTGTGCACCGGCGATCAAGCAGTAATTGTTAAACGTGCCGCCGTTGATCGTCAGCGAATGGTTACCCTCAATCGGTTTTTGAGTACTAACACCATTTCTGCCGAACAAATAGATGGCGCCGCCGTTAAAGGTACCACCATTTATCGTGAAGTTGGAAGTTGCGGTTGCGCTGGAATAAACCATCATCAAAGCACCGGACTGAATATTATCCGCTATGGGATTGATGGTACCGCCGTTAATGGTGATATTCAAGGTATGATCCAGATAGCCATACGCGGCACTGGTGCTCGCACGGAAGTTGCCTCCGCGGACGTTACGCCAGGTACCACTGTTTACAACGATATCCTGGGTATTATCCCCATCCGTTCCCTTGGGCAATGCCTGATAATGATCTGTAACGATCGGATTTGTTTTTTCAAAGCCGGTCTGACCGGTTTTCCAAACGATAGAATCTACAGCCGATCCGAAATACAATGCTTTCGTATTGAACAGGTGCAAACCGCTATGGATCATCGGATACTGACCGCCGCCACCCGTTTCCGGATTGGTATACTTGATACAAGTAACGTTCTCACCGATCGTCAAATCGTTTCCGAGAGCCGAGAAACCACCCGCGGTAGTCATATTTTCAATCTTGATGTCATCAAAGATATGATCGCTACGCAATGCATAGATGGAAATACCCAAAACCGCGGTGCTTGTAAAATCATGCGAACCGTATTTGGATGTCACCTTTACAGGACCGCCACACTGCGGAGCAGCATAATAAGTATGCGTGCTCTGCGTCAAATGACTATACAACCCGGATGCCGCATTGTATGTCAACGTGACCTTGTCACAAATAACGATGGTACCGCCGTTTGCCGCAAGAGCCTGATATGCTTTCGTCAGAGTCTGGAATGCCTTATCAGGGGCAGAACCATCATTTGTATCCGAGCCGCCGTTCTCTTTTACATAAACAACAGCAGTAGAGGTCAGTTCTACCTCGGTGCCGCTTGCCGGTGCTGCGCTTGCGGGCATTGCCAGCAGTACGCCGAGAAGCATACACAGCACAAGCAGAATACCAAAAATTTTCTTTTGCATAAAAGTTCCTCCTTGTTCCCTTCTGCGGTGGTTTGTCTATGCGCAAACTGTATACAGAAAAGGGATTTTATCTTCTTATATTATAGTAAATTTTTTGCAGAAAGTCAAATCAACGGTTTGCAAGTTTTTGATACGATTTGACATTGAAAGGAATATTTTGGATTTGTGCACTTTTATCAAAAACAAGGAGTGTAAAATGCAGATTTTCATGTTCTTTTTTGTGCAATTTGCATCTTTTTCCAAAAAGTATATTTATGAAAAAAGAAAATGTTTTTATTTTTTCATAAAAAATTCAGCAGTTTGCACATTGAATTCGAGTTTTTTACACCAAAAACGCTTTTTTACACAAAAAAAGAGCCTTTGGGGCTCTTTTTTGGTGTATATGCGGGAGGCTCTGCGCCTCCGAGGCGGCGTACCCGTAGGGGCGATTCGTGAATCGCCCGTATTTGCAAACATCGAACCGCGACAAACGGACAGTCGAGGACGCCTGTCCCTACAATCG
>JAZPXM010000183.1:0-13424 GCA_045543675.1 Acutalibacteraceae bacterium | reverse complement strand
AGAACGACATGGCTACGATCCGCCTTAAATGTTTTCCACGCCGTGCCGCGCCGCTTCTCCTACGATCTCTTCAAACGGAAACGGTTCTCCGACGGTCACCGTTTCCCCTTTTAAGCCGCTACGCAACAGCGTAAACAACATATTTTTCACTGTATCCATCGTGTCACCGTCCTTTCAAAAAAACAGCAACCAAGGGTCTGCCAAGGTTGCTGTCATTACATCAAATGGAGATTTCATGTGCCATTTCGTATAAAGAGCGGTCAAGCGTTTTCTTCATACGCAGAGCGTCTTCAATGTCAAAATCAACCAATGTATCACTCTGAATAGCTACAACGCGGTTGCTCTTACCTGCCATCAACAGTTTCACCGCTTCATAACCCATACGGCTGGCAAGCACACGGTCCGCCAAAGAAGGAGAACCGCCTCTCTGCACGTGCCCCAAAATAGTTGCACGGGATTCAATGCCGGTGCTTTCTTCAATCTGCTGTGCGATCTTGGTTACCTTTTCAGAAACGCCTTCAGCCACCACAACGATAAAGTGTTTTTTGCCGGTTGCGGCAGTTTTGCGGATGCGTTCTAAAACGTCGCGTTCAAAATCATATTCAATTTCGGGAATCAAAATGCTGGTTGCGCCGCAGGCAATACCGACATTCAAAGCAATATACCCCGCATGACGACCCATCACCTCTACCACCGAACAACGGTCGTGAGACTGAGACGTATCGCGCAGTTTATCAATCAATTCCATACACGTGTTAAGTGCCGTATCATAACCGATAGTCTGTTCACAGCAAGCGATATCGTTATCGATCGTACCGGGAATGCCTACACACGGCAAACCGTGACGGGACAGATCCTGTGCGCCGCGGAAAGAACCGTCTCCGCCGATAACAACCAAACCTTCAATGCCGTGTTCACGACAGATTTCCACCGCACGGATAACGTTTGCTTCTTCTTTAAATTCAGGGCAACGGGCGCTGTACAAAAAAGTACCGCCACGGTGCAAAACATCCGAAACAGAGCGCAAAGTCATCGGAATAAAGTCCGCATTCAAAAGGCCTGCATAACCACGTACAACGCCTACTACTTCCAACCCTTGATACAAGGCTGTACGCACTACCGCACGCACCGCGGCGTTCATGCCCGGCGCATCGCCACCGCTGGTCAAAACAGCTATTTTTTTCATTTTGAACATCCTCCTATATACAAAAGCCTTTTCTTTTACTATTATTGGAATTTACATTATACTGAAAGATTCTACAAATAGCAAGACCTTTTTCTGCCTTTGCAACATTTTTTTATATTATTACACAGATTTCACGTTTTCTTCTCCCAGTAAACGCATCAATTCCTGCAACAAAACGGGATTACGCATCACGCGGTACTTTTCGCCCATTTTTACCGTTTTAGATGTATCGGTAAAATGGATAAACACGTCGTCCTTGCCTTCAAACACACGTAGCAAGCGCAACACCTGTCTATATTGCGATGTATCTTCTCCGCTAAGACGCAGATACAATCCGGCCGCTATCTTTTTGGCGGGTTGTGGTGCTGTTTCCGCAGGCGGGTCGACAGGTAACAATGCCACCTGCTCACACAGCAGTTTTAAAGGACCGTCTTCACCTACATCCACGCGCCCACGCAACTGAATAATACTGCCTATTTGCAACATTTCACCGTACTGTGCCAATGTTTTCGGAAACACCACCGCTTCAACCGCGCCATACAAGTCCTCCACGCGGCAATATGCCATTTTGGCACCCGTTTTGGTGTTTTGCTCACGGATACTGCTCACAAGGCCCGCCACCGTTACGGTGGTGCCGTCTAACGTATCCGCATCTTCTTCCGCCCGCGCAAACAGACGGTCGGTGCGGATGATCTGCTTGGTTTTATACCACGCGGCATACGGCGTCATCGGGTGTCCCGACAGATACATACCTGCCACTTCATACTCTATTTTAAGGAGTTCGGAAAGCGGCAGTTCATCCAATTTCGGCAATGTTACGGGGGATGCGTCTTCCCCGCTCTCGAAGAATCCAACCTGTCCGTCTACCTGACGGTGCTCCTTTTCTTCCAATTGCGCAACCAGTGCAGGTGCCACCTGCAACATCTGTCTGCGGTTCGCATCCAAGCCATCTAAAGCGCCGCATCGGATCAAACTGTCCAACGCGGGGCGGTTAAACTCCCGTACCGCTACCATTCTCTCGCAAAAATCGTAAAACGACTGGAATTTGCCGTCTCTCTCACGTAAGCGGATCAATTCTTGCACAAAACCGCGACCGATATTTTTCATCGCCAACAATCCGAAACGAATGTTATTACCTTCGGGCGCAAATTCTGCAACGCTGTGGTTGATATGCGGCGGTAACACGGTAATACCCATCCGTTCGCTTTCGCGGATGTAGCTCACAACCTTATCACTACCCAGCACGCTACTCATCAGCGCCGCCATATATTCCTGCGGATACAACGCTTTCAAGTATGCCGTTTGGTACGCAACCAAAGCATATGCAGCGGCATGACTTTTATTAAATGCATATGAAGCAAACGCAGACATCTCATCGAAAATATCATTTGCCACTTTAGCAGGTACCCCGCGGCGAACACAACCCTCTACCGCCACGGTGCCGTCTGCCTCGGTAAGACCGTTTATAAAGATCTCCCGTTCTTTCTCCATCACGTCGTGCTTTTTCTTTGCCATTGCACGGCGTACCACGTCTGCACGCCCGAAAGAGTACCCCGCTAACGAGCGGAAAATCTCCATAACCTGCTCTTGGTATACCACACACCCGAAAGTCACTTCCAAAATCGGTTTTAATAGCGGGTGTGCATACCGCACCGCATCGGTATGGTGTCGGTTATAGATATATTTCGGAATGGAATCCATCGGACCGGGTCGATATAGCGAAATCACCGCAATCAGATCTTCAAAGCGGGTCGGTTTCAAGTTCATCAGCACCCGTTTTAACCCTGCCGATTCCATTTGGAACACGCCGTCGCTGTTCCCTGCTGTCAGCATCGCATACACACGCGGCTCGTCCAACGGTATACTGTCCACACGAAACGCAGGGACTTTTTGCTTGATCATTTTCTCGGCGGCGGCAATCACGGTTAAGTTGCGCAATCCCAAAAAGTCCATTTTCAAAACGCCGAGTTCTTCCAAATTGTGCATCGGGAATTGGGTCGCTACCGCATCTTTGTTAACACACAACGGTACGTACTCGCTGACGGGACGGGGCGCTATCACAACACCCGCCGCGTGGGTAGACGCATTGCGCGGCATTCCTTCTACACGGCGCGCCATTTCTACAACGCGCGCCACCTGTTCGTCATCTTGCACGGCGGCGCGGAATTTTTCACTCGTCTGCAACGCACTCTCCAGCGTGACATTCAGTCCGCGCGGAATAAGTTTTGCAATGCGGTCGGCAACGCTGTACGGCACCGCCATAGCGCGTGCAACATCTCTGACAGCCGCTTTCGCCGCCAAGGTACCGAACGTGATAATTTGCGCCACTCTGTCCGCACCGTATTTGGATATCACATAGTCTATAACCTGTCCGCGCTTTTCCGTACAGAAATCCACGTCAAAGTCGGGCATGCTGACACGTTCGGGATTTAAAAACCGTTCAAACAGCAGATTATATTTTAACGGATCTATCTCGGTAATGCCGACACAGTACGCACACAAACTACCCGCGCCCGAACCACGCCCGGGACCCACGGGAATATCGTGCGTTTTTGCATAATTTACATAGTCGGCAACGATCAAAAAGTAGTCGGCATATCCCATTTTGCGAATAACCGACAGTTCGTACTGCAACCGTTCTTCCGCGCCGGCAGGGGGTGTCACACCATAGCGACGGGCAAGCCCCGCATAGCACAATTGCTGTAAATAAGCATTACTGTCTCCATTCGGTGCATCAAAGGCAGGCAGTTTCAGTTCGCCGAAAGTAAAATCAAATTGACACCGCCGGGCTATGCGTGCGGTATTATCTATCGCTTCGGGCGTATCTGCGAACAGTGCCCGCATTTCTTCTTCACTTTTTAAATAAAATTCATCCGTCTCAAAAGCGAGCGGTGACGGGTCTAAAACTGTAGTGCCCGTCTGGATACACATTAAGATGCGTTGCATCTGTGCATCCTCTTTCGTAAGATAATGCACGTCATTGGTAGCCACAAGCCCCAATCCCAATTCGCGGGACAAACGTTTTAAACCTGTATTTACCGTTTTTTGCTCTGCAATACCGTGGTCCTGCAGCTCCAAGAAATAATTGTCTTTGCCGAACACGCCCGCATAATAAGCGGCGATCCGCTTAGCATTGTCATAGTTTCCCGCCATCAGCGCGCGCGGAATTTCACCTGCCAAGCACGCAGACAATGCGATCAACCCATCGTGGTATTGCTCCAACAAGGCATGGTCCACACGAGGACGGCTGTAAAACCCTTCGGTAAACGCTTGGGATACCAATTTCAACAGATTATAGTATCCCGTTTCATTTTCGCACAGCAATATCAGGTGACTGTTTTCGCTGTCGGTACCGTGCACCTTATCAAAGCGGGTACGCGCCGCTACGTATACTTCGCAACCGATAATAGGGTGTACGCCCGCTTTCTTCGCGGCATTATAAAAATCGACCACGCCGTACATCACACCGTGGTCAGTAATAGCAACGGCGTTCTGCCCCAAAGCGGCGGCACGCGAAACAATCCCCTTGATGCGACAAGCGCCGTCAAGGAGACTGTATTCACTATGCACGTGCAAATGGGCGAACGCCATACTTTTTCCTCTACCCTTCTAATTTTTCTGCCGCTTCCAGAATTCTCTGCAAACGGTGGTTAAGACCGCTGCGGGTCAGCGGCGGGTCACACAGTTCTGCCAGTTCCCGCAAACTCATTTCGGGATTATCGAACCGTAACTTGGCGATATTTTGCAAATTTTCGGGGAGACTCCCCAACGCGCCCGCTTCTTCCAAGCGGACAATAGCGCGAATATGTGCGGAAGCCGCCGCTACCGTTTTATCAATATTGGCGGTCTCGCAGTTATTGGCGCGGTTAACGTCATTGCGAATACTTTTAATGACCTTGGCACCCATCACTTCCAGCGCGGCGCTTTGCGCACCCATCAAGGTCAAGCAATCCGCTATCTGTTCACTTTCCTTGAGATAAATTACATGGGTGCCCTTACGACACACATATTTTGCGGAAAAATCCATTTCCCGCAGTAATGCCAACAAATCTTTGCTGAGATTATAGTATGGCACGGAGAATTCCAAATGATACGCCGTTTCGGGGTTGCTCACCGCACCGCACACCAAAAACGCACCGCGCAACAGCGCGGCGGCACAGCCGTCGCAATCAATATTGGCACGGTTCATACGCACCGACGCATCCTTTGCCGTGTGTCCGTACCGTTCCAGCGTACGCGTACGCGCCCACGCTTCCTCTACCGTTACGCAAAAGAAATCACCACGGCGTTTTTTGACCTGCACGGTGGGTGCAGGAATGGAACAGCATTCTTTTAACAGCGCGCTGTACACCGCCGCCACACCGCCGTGTTCGGTTTGTAAAGAAACTTCCCCACCGCAATAGGCGTGGGCAAACTCCAGCATACCGTAGCATTGTGCGGCAAGACAGCACCCTTTTTGCGGGCGGACTTCCGCCAATTCGTTTTTTACATCTGCTGAAAAGGACAAAAGACCGCCCCCTTTCACTTACACAAAATATTTATTGAAAACGGAATATGACCTTACGGTCGGTAGCCGCGCTTTCACCGACAAATGCTGTAAATCTGCCCGCTTCCGCTTTCACTTCGCCGTCATAATTGAGATAACGCAACATTTCTTCGGTAATTTCAAACGTCACCGTCTTGCTTTCACCTTTTTTGAGCGCAACGCGTTTAAAATCTTTCAGTTCTCTGAGCGGACGGGAAACGCGGTTCGCTTCCATATCCCATAAATAGAGCTGAACGATCTCTTCGCCGTCAAAATCGCCGTCATTGGTAACGGTCACCGACAAAGTGAGCGGATTTTCGGCTGTCATCGTTTCCGCAGACGCCGTGATATCCGAATATGTAAACGTGGTATACGACAAACCGTAACCGAAAGGATACAGCGGTTTATTGGGTACGTCAACATAACGGGATGAGAAACGGTGGTCCATACCCTTAGACGGGTGACCCGTCGGGTACAAATCATAATGCAACGGGCACTGTGCCACGTGGTACGGCATACTCATAGCGAGTTTTGCACTCGGTACCGCTTTGCCGCACAGCAAATTGGCCAACCCGTCGCTGGTCGCATCACCCGGCATCCACGCGAACAATATCGCCTTAGACAATTTCTTCACTTCGCGCAGATCCAGCGGTCTGCCTGCAAATACAACGGCAACGATGTTTTGATTGACCGCATAAATTTTGCGGAACAAATCCATCTGAATATCGGGTACGACGATGTCTGCACGGGATGCCGATTCACCCGACTGCAACAAATGCTCGCCCACCATCATTACGACGGTATCCGCTTTTTTCGCGGCTTCGATAGCCGCTTTTTCGGCGGCAACGGGATCTTCGGGGCTTATAAACACTTCATCGGTGTTTTGCATCATAAAATGGTCGGCGGGCAAAGCACCGCAACCCTGTTCGCACAGCACCGTGCCGTCATACACGTTACGGAACGCGTCAACAGGGAATTTTCTGTCTTCATCTTCCATAAGTGTGGTACGGTTCCACATCGCGCTCGCGCGCTTTTTCACGGCGTACGGACCGATAAGCGCCACCGTCTGCTTAGGTTTCAACGGCAGGATATTCTCTGCGTTTTCCAATAAAACACAGGTTTTCTCCACCGCTTCGGTCGCCATTTTATAATGTGCGTCCATATCAATGGTACGGTCACCTTTAAGATAGCGATAGGGATCTTCCAAAATACCCTTTTTATTCTTCAGGCGCAGACAGCGCATCACCGTTTCTTTAAAAATATCGGGAGACAGACGACCGCTTTTCACAAGTGCAAGCGCGTGACGCGTATACAGCGGGTCCATCATACAGATATCTACGGTAGACTCTAAGCCCATTAACGCCAGATCTTCATCATTTTCAGCGGCGCGGTGATTTCTGCACTGACACAAAGCGCACCAGTCGGTGATGGTCACGCCGTCAAAGCCCCATTCATCACGGAGCAGGTCGCGCATATATTTCGGGTCGATGGTCACGGGCACACCGCCGATAGTATTAAAAGAGGACATCACCATATGACAACCCGCATCCACAGCCGCTTTGTAAGGCGGCAGATAGGTTTCTTTTAGGGCGCGTTCGGATAGTTCGACGTTGTTATAATCTCTGCCCGCTTCGCCGTAGCCGTATACCGCAAAGTGTTTTACACATGCGGAAAGGCTGTCGGGGTCATCAGGATTTTCGCCCTGATATCCTTCGACAACCGCTTTAGCCATACGGCAGGTAAGTAACGTATCTTCGCCGTAGCCTTCGAGATTTCTGCCCCAACGGGCATCCCGACCGATATCCACCATAGGAGAGAACGTAACGTTCATACCGGTTGCGGTAGCGGCCTTTGCGGTTTCGCGCGCCAATTTTTTGACATAATCGGGGTCAAACGTACCCGCTTGTGCTAACGGGAACGGCAATGCTACCGCAAAACCGCTGATAATATCACCCATAAACAGGAGCGGCACTTTACTGTGCTTTAAATGTTCTTCCTGAATGGCGCGGTTCTTTACAGAACCGGTTTTCGCATTGCTGATAAGCGTACCCGCGTGTTCAATCACTTCTTTCGGGAAAGTGCTGTTTTCGCCGGTCACCATACAGTCTACACCAAAGAACGAAATGCTCAACTGTAACAGCTCACCAATCTTTTCATCGTCGGTCAAACTATCGTAATACGCTTCCAATTGTTTTTCGGTCAACATCGTTTTCTCTCCTATATTTTCTTGATATCCCGATGATTGATGACCACGGGAACATTATTTTCTTTCAAATGTGCCGCCAGCCGTTCGGTAAAGGTAACCGAGCGGTGTTTACCGCCCGTACAGCCGATGGCAATAACCAACTGGCTCTTGCCTTCGTTACGGTACAGAGGCAACATATAATCTAAAAGCCCAAACAAATGCTGTTCAAATCCGCGGGACGTTTCGCTGTTCAACACAAAGTCACTGACTTCTTTATCCAAGCCCGTTTTATGCCTGAGTTCGGGAACGTAATACGGGTTACGGAAACAGCGCACGTCCAATACCATATCCGCTTCCAACGGTGCACCGTACTTAAATCCAAAGGACATACACTGTACCGGCATCGCTGTATCGGGATTAGCGAGAAACATCTGCACAATTTGGTCACGCAACTGCGCTGTGGTCAGTTGCGACGTATCAATACGGTAATGCGCCGCCTTTTTCATACTGCTGAGCATTTTTCGCTCTTTGGCAATCGCTTCCGCAAATGAAACATCTTCGGGTTCTGCCAACGGATGCCGTCTGCGTGTCTCTTTATACCGCCGCATCAATACGTCGTTATCACAGTCCAGAAACATCACGCGATATGGGATATCTTGCATCCGCATTTCGTTAAGGCCTTGCTCAAATTCTTCTAAGCCGGTGGCGCCGCGCGCGTCTACCGCTAATGCCACTTTTTCGGATTCTCCGTGTTTGTCCGCCAATAACTGTGCAAACTGCGCCAGCAAAACAGGCGGCAAATTGTCTACACAATAGTAGCCGATATCTTCGAGCGCTGCCATCGCACGGGATTTGCCTGCACCTGACATACCCGTTACAATCATAAAATCCATTGTTAAAACTCACCTACAAACCGCACTTCGGGTTGCATAGTCACACCCGTATCTTGTTTCACCTTTGCTATTACCTGCTCTGAAAGTGCCGCAATATCCGCGGCGGTAGCATTGCCTTTGTTAATTACAAAGCCCGCATGTTTCTCACTCACCGCGGCACCGCCGACCGTAAACCCTTTCAAGCCGCTTTGTTCGATCAACGCACCTGCAAAATATCCCGTCGGGCGTTTAAAGAAACTGCCTGCGCTCGGATATTCCAACGGCTGTTTTGCACGACGGCGTTCCATCAATTCCTGCATCTTATTACGAATGGCATTTTCGTTACCGTGTTGCAAGCGGAAGGTCACACGGGTGATAATATCTCCCGTTTCCATAAAAACGCTGTGACGGTAGGAAAGTGCCATTTGCGTCACATCTACCGTTTCCAAAGTACCGTCAGGATGCAACACTTCTGCTTTTTGTACCACTTGCGCCATTTCCCCGTCATACGCGCCTGCGTTCATATACAATGCGCCGCCCACCGTACCGGGAATACCAAACGCAAATTCGAGACCTGTCAAAGCGTGTTGTCGTGCCGCCGTACACAGACGGGACAGCGGCAACCCTGCATCACACACAATTTCGGTATCGTTTACCGTGCATTTGGCATCTTTAGAAGAAAACCGCCAAGTCACACCGCGGATCCCTTTGTCTCCGATAAGGAGATTCGACCCGTTGCCGAGCAAGAAGGCAGGGGTATCGGTTTCACGGCACACAGCCAACAATTCCGCCGCCGCTTCTGCACTCGGAACGGTGACAAACACGTCTGCGGGACCGCCCACGCCAAACGTAGTAAACGGCGCTAAGGGCATATGCAATTGTACATCCCAACCCGCATCCTGTGCGCAGGTCACCAAACGGTCGGTTTGCAAAGCAGTCATCCTTTCAAAAATCAGTCGATAAGGCACGCGGCACCGATAACGCCCGCATCGTTGCCGAGTTTGGCTACACACAGCACCGTCTGCTTTTCGGTATGCTGGCTGTAGCGCTCCGCCTCAATGTATTTCTGAAGCGGCACAAGCAGGGTGTCCCCCTCTTTACAGATACCGCCGCCGATACACAAAACGTCCGGCTGGAAAATGTTGATCATATCAACAAGACCGACAGCGATGTAATAGATATATGCATCTACCACAGCGGTGCCCGCCGCATCGCCTGCGCGCATAGCATCAAACGCCGTACGGCCGTCTACGTTCTCGAGAGAACCGGCAATTTCCCACATTTTACTGTCTTTGTCTGCTTCCATAGCGCGACGGGTCTGACGTACCAGCGCAGTTGCGGACGCATACGCTTCCCAGCAACCTTTTCTGCCGCAGGAGCAGGGCTCGCCGTTTACGTTGATAACGGTATGACCCAGTTCGGTGCCCGCAAAGTTGGCGCCGGTAAATACTTTACCGTCGATGATAACACCACCGCCGACACCCGTGCCCAGCGTAATACATACACAACTATCGGCACCTTTTGCAGCACCCGCTTTAAATTCACCGAGTGCCGCCGCGTTTGCATCGTTTTCGATAGCCACCTGCACACCCAAATGTTCTTCTAACATTTTGCACATCGGCAGGTTGACAAAACCAAGGTTATTGGAACGTTCCACAATACCCGTATCCTTGTTGCAGGTGCCGGGGCTACCCACGCCGACACCGCGCACGTCTTTCATAGAAATGCCCGCTTTTTCGGCGGCTTCTTTTGCCACTTTCGCCATATCCGCTACGATTTCTTCTGCGGGGCGGGGACAAGCGGTCTTACATTTTGCCGTTGCCACAATGTTAAAATTGTCGTCTACCACACCTGCCACGATGTTAGTGCCGCCAAGGTCAATACCGATTCTGTACATAATGAATTCCTCCGTTTTCATAGCTTATATATGTTTTTTAAAAATGTGTCCAGTCTTCTGTGCCGCCCGTGGATAACGACGGCAGATCATCTGCCATACCGAGGTTCTGCATCAATTCGTATGCCGCATTATACCCCATCTTTTTTTGACGGTGATTCATCGCGGCAACTTCGATGATAATAGCCAGGTTACGGCCGGGTTTCACGGGAATGGTAATCTGCGGCAACCGGATACCCAGTATGTCCACATATTCCGTATCCAACCCCATACGGTCGTATACCTTATCATTATCCCACGGTTCCAGACGGATAACCATATCGATGCGTTCGGTGGTCTTTACGGCGCCCATACCGAAAATCTGTCTTGCATTGACAATGCCGACACCGCGCAATTCGATAAAGTGGCGGATATTTTCAGGAGAAGTACCGACCAATGTTTTGGCAGATACACGGGAAATTTCCACCGCATCATCCGCTATGAGACGGTGACCGCGTTTTACCAATTCGATTGCCGTTTCACTTTTACCGACGCCGCTGTCACCTACCAGCAACACGCCTTCGCCGTACACTTCCACAAATACACCGTGATTCGTGATACGGGGCGCCAATTTTACGCTCAAATACGCGATGAGTGCCGCCATAAACGCCGACGTGGAATCTTTGCTTTTCAGCAACGGTACACGGTCCTTTTCACAGCAAGTAATCAGTTCCGCGCTTGCTTCCAGGCCGCGTGTCACCACAATAGCAGGCGGACGGTGCGCAGTCAGTTCGGATATGCGTTGCATCCGCATATCTTCAGGCAATGCCTCCATATAGCTGATTTCGCTCTTGCCGAGAATCTGTATGCGTTCGCTGTCAAAATACCCGTAATAGCCTGCCAACGCGAGACCGGGACGGTTGGTGTCCCCCGACACCACTTCCCGTAAATGCGCCGCTTCAGGCATATATACTGTTTCCAGCGACAGTTCCTGAATAATCTTGTCTAAAGACACAGAATATTGCTTTGCCATACGCTTCTCCTTTCGGGATATAAATATACATATATATCATACAGTATTCTCACAATTTTTGGAAGAGTTTTTGCGAAAAAAACAGGCAGTTTTTCAGATATTTTTTAAAAAACGTTTTTACTATTGCTTTTATCTGAAAAATATGCTATTTTTTCAGCATAAAAGTGCTTTTTATTTTTTTGTAGTGGTTTCTGAGGACGGGGGGATCTTATGCGCACACGACGCATCCGCGAACCTATCGATATGTGTAACGGTGCCATCATTCCGCAACTGTTGCGTTTTTCGTTGCCGATGATGTTTACCAGCGTGTTGCAACTGTTATACAATACGGCAGATTTGGTGGTTATCGGCAATTTTGCGGGCGATACCGCATTAGCGGCAGTAGGTGCCAATTCTTCGCTTGTCAGTTTGTTTATCAATCTCATTATCGGCCTGTCGATAGGCACCAACGTGGTTATCGCACAAACACTCGGTGCAGAAGAGCACAAACGTGCCCGCTCGCTGGCACACTCCGCTCTGATTATCGCGGCGCTGTGCGGTGTAGCCTTGTCCGCTTTGTGTCTGGTGTTTGCAGAAAAAATATTGCTCTTGATGTCCACCCCCGCCGATGTACTGCCTGCCGCTACCGTGTATTTGCGCATTTTGGCGTGCGGCTTTCCCTTTAACCTGTTATACAACTTCGCCGCATCTATTCTTCGCGCTTGCGGCGACCCCAAAAAGCCGCTGTATTTTCTGCTGGTTTCGGGCGCTTTAAAAATCGCGTTAAACCTGCTGTTTGTGGCACTTTTACATATTGACGTGGTCGGTGTGGCACTTGCCACCATCATTTCGCAGTTACTGTCGGCAATACTCGCCGTCATAGCGTTATCCCATATGCACAACCCTTGCCGTCTGCATATAAAAGACCTGAAATTAAACAAAGAAGACGTGAAACATATATTAAAGATCGGTATTCCCGCCGGTATACAAAGCGCCTGTTTCAGTCTTGCAAACGTGGTCATTCAGTCGGCCATCAACGGCTTTGGCACCGTTGCTATCGCAGGTAATACGGCAGGGTACAATCTTGAATGTTTTGTGTTTGCGTTCATTGATGCCGGCTCGCAAGCGTGTCTGTCTTTTGTCGGCAGAAACGTCGGTGCAAAACGGTACGACCGCGTACCGCGTATTATCGGCGCCGCCTTGCTGATTTGCGGTGTTATTACCGTTGTGCTGGCCGGTCTTTTGGTGATATTCCCCACGTTTTTCCTGTCTTTCTATACGTCCGACCCTGCTGTTATTGCGGCAGGTACGTTGCGCAATTACATTGTTTGCACGCCGTATTTGTTGGTCGTGTTTCTGTACATCTACTCGTATTCTTTGCGCGCTATGGGGTATTCCACCTTGCCGATGTTCATTTGCGTCGGCGGTGTATGCGGCGTTCGCCTGCTGTTCGTGTTTACCGTACTTAAAAAATTCCACTACCTGCAGACCTTGTTTGCCAGTTTTCCCATTTCGTGGATCGTCTCGTTTATTGCGGTATTCATTGCCTACCGGATCTTGTATCGCCGCCAAGCGAACAAAGTAAAAAAAGAATTACTTGAAGCATAAAAAAAACAACCCGTGGTGTTAATGAACTGCTCCAATTTGTGCGGACAGCACAAAAAAGACCCCTGTGGTAGGAAAGATTAAATTTTAAGCAACAAACTGACTTCGTTTTTCCAGCGGAGTCAGTTTTGTTTTTAACTGGATGCGCTGATGGTTGTAAAAATGC
>JAZPXM010000182.1:0-15500 GCA_045543675.1 Acutalibacteraceae bacterium | reverse complement strand
GTAACTCCCCTCAAAGGGCAGAGGGGTGGCCGTCCTGCAAGGAAAGCTCCCGCGTCAGCGGGTGATGAGGGGTAAGATTGTCGTATTCCCTTTCCGCCTCATCCGCCGCGGTTACACTGCGCGTCTTTATTTCTTGTTCTTCTCTTTTGCGCGTTTATCGTTGATAATCTGCATATGTTCCGCGGTAATAAGGGTTACGTTATTTTCCTTTGCCCAATCCACACACCCTTTGAGTACCAGCGGCAAAAACACGCGCGGCACAGCCAAAACGGTTGTCAGTGCTTCATCGGTAAACTTCACCACGTCATCCACGCGGTCTGCGGCATACCGCACCGATTCGAGCGACGCCTGCCGCATCTGCAACAGTTCCGCACGCATACGGGTCTTTCTGTGGAACCAGAAATTCTTGCTGTCGCGGTAACCGTAGTCCACGGGGAGCGCAGGGAAATCCTTTGCTTTCACGCCGTTAATGATTGCATCACGGTATTTTTTCTTCATTAAAATTTTATCCACACGCAAAATAAAATGCGCCCCAAACTTGCTGGTAATGCCGTTAAAGTCGTGGTACGGCGGTTCATACCCGTTCAATTCCCCTGCCGCATCCTTGTCAGCACCATCCAGTTCGCGCATCCAGGTACATTCCACCGCTTCAACAGCATCGGTCAGCACCATCGGTCTTACTTCGCCCGTTTCTTCTTCCAGCAAACTCTTTTCGAGTGTAAACTTACATTTGGGCATCTTTTCGTCGGGTTTATCCCCCGGCCACGAAAGTTTTACCGCTTCTTTGAAGGTTTTCGGCTTATCGTCGATAAAGTTTAAGGTGCATTTGCCGTTGCGCAGAATATTCTGCGCGGTGTTGGACGAGTTGCGGCAGCATAACAGCATCGCATAGTAATCCTTGCCCGCCACGTAATATGGTTGCACCAATGAATACGGCCCTAAGTTTGTACTGCCGTCTTCGCACAAAGTGCTGATAACCACCGTCGGCATTGGGAAAAACAGCGACGTCTGATAAAAATTGTCCACAATACGCAAATTTTCAAAACTGCTCATTGTAAAAACCCCTTTCACTTGCGTTTCGTGCTTACTTTATGTATAATTATATTGTGCCGACAAAAGTTTGTCAACAAAGGAGACCGCTATGCACAAAAAGCTGTTTTTAGAAGCCATCGCCAAGTTCTTGCTTGGTGTCATACTGGTTGGGATACTGGTGTTTTTACCTGCTGGCACCGTTGCGTTTTCGCACGGTTGGCTGCTTTTAGGCATTTTGTTTATCCCGATGTTTGTTGCGGGATTGGTAATGCTTGTCAAAAATCCCGCGTTGCTCCAATCGCGTTTGGACGCTAAAGAAAAGCAAAAGGACCAAGACTTTGTCATAAAACTGTCGGGACTTATGTTTATTGTCGGCTTCGTTTTAGCAGGGTTAGATTACCGCTTTGGGTGGTTGCCGTTGCCTTTTGGCGTTTCTATCGGCGGCGCGGTTGTGTTTTTATGTGCATATATGCTGTACGCGGAAGTGTTGCGCGAAAACGCCTATTTATCCCGCACCATTTCGGTGCGAGCGGGTCAGACGGTGGTAGACACGGGGTTATATGGCATCGTACGCCACCCGATGTACGCGGTAACGCTGATACTGTTTATCTCCATTCCGTTCGTGTTAGGGTCCCTGATTGCCCTGCCCGTCTTTCTTACATATCCGTTCATAATAGCCAAACGCATCAAAGGCGAAGAAGCCTTTTTAAAACAAGAATTAAACGGCTACACAGCGTATACACAAAAAGTGAAATATCGGCTAATCCCGTTTATATGGTAAAAACACCCTCCGTACGGCGGGTGGTCATAGGTATAAAAATAGAGAAGATACACAAAAACGTGTATCTTCTCTATTTTTGTAGACACTTTTCTCACCTCCCCTTGTCAGGGGAGGTGTCAAAACCGCAGGTTTTGACGGAGGGGTAGTCCTTCTTTTTCTCTCCCTCCGTCTTTTTGCTTCGCAAAAATCCACCTCCCTCGTCAGAGGGAGGTTAATGTTGTATATCGCTAACCGCAACTCCCGTACGGCGGGTGTTTTTTATTTGTTTTTATTAAAGGTTGAGGTAAACGCATCGGCGTACAAGGCGATTTCTTGGTCCCCCATCATCACCGTTACATACGCACGGGCGGTAAAGTCCATATCCGCGCCGCCGTTCACCTTATCCACGCCCGTAATACATACGCTCATATCCATACCCGTATCCCACAGGTCGTAATAGATATCTTGCTGTTTGACGCTGACCTTCTTCACATACGCGTTGGTTTCGGTCAACGCTATCGTCAGGTCGCTGTCTCCGATGACAGATGCCACACCGATCACCATACCGTAATCGGTAACTGCGTGTTTTTCTCCGTCCAACGTGACGTACATACCGTCCGCATCACGCGTAAACGCCAAGCGGCTGACAAACCGCAAGCCCGCTTTTTCCGCGTGTATCGATGTGCCGATATTGCCGATGTTGGGAGCGGTAACGGTGGGTTTCACAAAGGTTGCAGAAACCACGCTGTCTGCCGACGCGGTGAAGGTATATTGTGTGCCGTCGCCCGTTTCGCGGAAGCCCACACGGGTAGGCACCGTCTTTTTGCCGTTTACATCGGTTACATACAAACTGCCGGCCAACAGTTCATATCCGTCGTTGGGTCTTACATCCAGCGTATAGGTAAAGGTGCCGTCGGTCGCCGTTTCTTCCGCCGTATACGACACGATGCCGCCGCGATAGGTAAGGTCAAATGCATTCGTCGCTTCGTTGACCGCAATATCCGCCGCTTTGCCGTCCTTATCCAACTTAGTGAGCGAAACAGCGCCGATATCGTGACCTACCGTGGATACCGCATACGCCAACGTACCGGCCGTGGTGTACGGCACGGTTGCTTCTTCGTAATACACCGCTTCTGTTTGTCCCTGCGGATAGATCCACACTTTAACCGAAGTGCCCACCGCACGGATCTTCACCTTGATATCCCTTGGCAACATTTCCTCCGTATCGGCGGTGTCGGGATCATCAAAGTGCGTTTCAAAATGATTATACATATCGGTGGTGGCATCGCCGCCGTTTTTGGCAACAATATCGCTGCCGCCCGCTATGGTAATACCCTTTCTGCCGATAGCCACAAATGCTTGGTTCTGCGGCATCTTATACCATCCCGTCACAAATCTGCCGGGATCCTGCTGACGGAAGCCGAGAATGATCGCACCGTAGTCATCGCTTTCAAAGCGCGCATGGAAGGTGGTTTCAAAGTTCTGCAGTGTAATTTCTTCACCCAAGGAGTTAAGCGGCACCAGCGAGTCGACCTTACGGAAGATCTCACCCGTAGTTTTACTGCTGGTGCGTTGCAGATACGCATCGTACAACAATATCCAGCGGCTGGCTTCGGTGTCGCCGTTAGTAAACAGATCGCGCTGTGTATACAATACGCTTTCGCGGTTGTAATACAAACGGAACTTGCTTTCTATGGCGCGAATAATGTCCGTCTCGGTTTCGGGGAACGTATAATACTGCTTGTTTACAGCAGTATATTTGTTATCGCTGTACGGAGACAAGCCCTGCGGTGTAAACGCAAACGTTTCCAAAGTGTCCGACGTTTCAGGGGTAAGCATAGGTGCGGCGGCGCCTTTTTCAAACTGCGCCGTTACCGTGCCGCCCGTTTTGGACAATACCGTAAAGGTGTTTGCGCCCGTACGGGTAGGCACCACTTTTCCCGTTGCGTCTTCCAGATAGAACGCCTCTGTGTTGAGACGGTAACCATCTATTGCGTCCACCGTCAAGGTGTACAGATAGCCGTCCGCCGTTTCTGTCGCGTCTACACGGATATCACCGCCGTAAAAACGCAGTACCGACTTATCATCGTTTGCCGACGGGGTCGCCATATCCATCACGTTGCCTTGGTCATCATAGATCTCAAGAGCGATTTCGCCGATACTGTTCTTTTGGTCGCTGACACTGTACGCAAACGTGCCCGCCGCGGTAAACGGCACCGCCAGATCGGTATAGGTATACAGCGGTTCGGAACGGTCGTATGCATCATAAAACGTCACATCACAAGACGTGCCGTGCGCCTCCACAGTCACCGCGATGCCTTTGGGCAGCATTTCCACTTCTGCGGTCGCGGGGTCGTCAAAAGAAATCGCCAAATGGTTATACATATCGGTGGTGGCATCGCCGCCGTTTTTGGCAACGATATCTTCGCCGCCCGCCACCGTAAAGCCCTTTCTGCCGATAGCCACAAATGCGTGGGTGGTACACATTTTATAGTAGCCGTTGGTATATTTGCCGGGAGTCTGTTGACGGAAACCGAGTATCGCAAGCCCGTTATTTTCATCTTCCAGACGTGCAGTAAAGGTCGTTTTGAAATCGGTAGCAACAATTTCTTGCCCTAACGAGTTTATCGGTACAAGTGAGTCGATCTTACGGAACAACTGATGCCCGCCCGCTGCCGACACGGTTCTTTGCAGCAGTTCATTCCACAACAATATCCAGCGTGTCTCGCCGTCGCTGTCTCCGTTGGTAAACAGGTCACGCTGTTTGTACACCGCGCCTTCGCGGTCATAGTAAAGATGGAATTTGCTTTCAATGGCAGCAATAATATCCGTTTCCGTTTCGGGGAAAACATAATAATTCTTGCCGCTCGCCGTATATGTACCGCCGCTGTACGGGGATAGACCCGCAGGCGTAAAGGTAAATGCTTTTTCGTCCACCTTGTCGTTCTCCGACACGGAAAGCGCGGGGACGCTTTCATCCCACGGCAGATCCAAGGTAAACGAAAACTGATTTTTAGCTTTATAATACTGGTCACGGAGCGGAGAATACCACTCTACTTCCACGTTTTTCCCGTTGTCAGAGAAATAGAGATATGCAACAAGACCTGCACCGCCGTCAATCGGCTGGTCCACATCCTGTGCGTCCACCAACATATGGGTAACCATATTGCCGTTTTCTGCTTTTTGGGTACGTACCACAATGTCTTCCGCGGCGGCGTGACCCGAAATCACCAATGCTACGTTGGGATACTTGGTAACAATGTTGTTGAAAATATCCGTACCGTCCCCCGTAACGCCCGCATTGTTGATCTCTCCGGTAGATTCGGTGAAATTATGGGTCGTAATAATAACGCGGTGGTGGGGATGCTGTTCAATAACCGATGCCGCCCACGCCTGTTCCTGCGTGTCGGGGCGCCAATCCAGCGTGACCATAAGATAGTCGGTACCGCCGATAGTAACATCACGGTAGTAGGTTTTCATCGTACCGTCTTTGGATACAACGCCGTCACCGTAGGCATCCACCGTGATATATTGGTCGTAAAACGTCTCATTGTCATGGTTGCCGCGTACGATCGTGTGCGGTACGACACTGTCCAGAATGTTCATCGCGGCGGTGATATCTTCCCATTCACGGGTAACGCCCGACGTGGTATCGGTAAGGTCACCCAGCGTAAACGCATACGCCAGTTTCTTTTCTGCCGCCGTATCTTTAATATACGCATATATTTTAGACAGACTTTCGGGATATTTCAGCGTCATAGTCTGCGGGTCGCCTACAACCGCCATAGCATAATCGTATTCGCCCACCGCTATCTTGGTGTCCATCCATTTTTGCTCCCAGACGGCATTGTTGCCCGCGATACTGTCAACAAGGGTGTCCCCTTCGACAGCACCTGCAAGGTCATATTGTGCCAAGATATCAGAAGCACCCGACACGGTAAGTTTGCGTATCTCCCCGCGCCAGTTAAATCCGTTGCCCTGCCGCAGGTTGTTGCCGATAGACATACCCGCCGCAATGGGAAATGCCGCGGTATAGGCAGTCGTAAGGGTCTGCTTTAATTCCCCGTTTATGTAACAATGCACCTGTGCGTTTGCAAAGTCCGCGGCAATTTTTAAAGTGAGCCATTCACCCGTTTCTACCGATACGTTGGTAAACACCAACTTTTCTTCGGCAGAACTACTGTTTTTACGCCAATGCACGTACGGATTGCCTGCCGCATTTACCGAGACGTCTAAAAAGTTATAGCTCGGATAATACCAGCTGCCGAGCAACGTACCCACACGTGTGCCTTGTGCGGCGGTAAGTTTTATTTCCGCTTCTATTGTCTGCGGCATTTCCGCAAACGGCGCAACCGTGTACACACCGTTGTCGCTTACCGACAAACCTGCGGTCGTCTGTGCAAACACGCCTGCCGTCGGCACGGCACACACAAATAAAAGTACCGCCAGTAATACAGATACTATTTTCTTATACATAGGTCTCTCTCCTTTGTATCTTTCATACCTACTATTATAAACGAACACAAAAAAGAAAAACAACCCTTTTTTCAATGAATCAGGGTTGCTTTTTCATAGGTTTTTCGAGTTATTTGAGATATGCGCTGAGTTTTGCGGTCATATTGCGGGCAATTTCTTCCACGCCCGCTACATTGGGATGTACCATATCTTCCGACAAACCGCCGACCCCTGTCAGTATATCCAAACCGCTGATATGTACCACACGGTCAGAGCCGATACGCGCCACTTCTTCCGCCATAATTTTGCGGTATTCTTTCACGCGTCCTGTGTCAAACAGGTCGCCGTAATAGTAAAACACGTCCACACAGAATTTGTATTTGTCGGGGTGAGCGGCGTGTACAGTTTCTAACATATACCGTACGCGGGAGCGGTAATCTTCGCTTTCTACGTTATCCACCATATTGATACCCAGTTCCAGTACCGCTGTCTGCCAGTCGTTACGGGAGGCGATCCAATCTGCCACTTCCCGTTGCGCAAGGCAAGAGCCCGCCAGCCCGAGATTGATATGGTCACGGCGGAGATTTTCCGCTACGCGACGGGTCCAATAGGTGGACGGTGCCGCCGCCAATGACCCGTGGGTAATGGACGAGCCGTAAAACAGGATGGTTTCGTTGGGCAGTTCATTAGCTTTCGGCGGACGGACGTTGCCCTCAATGTTGTGAATGATGATCTGTGCATTTTCCAACGCCAACCGCAATACGGTGGTTTTAAACGGGTGTCCGCAAGCGGCCGCCGCCTTATCCAAAAATGCGGTACGGGCAGATTGACGGAAGGTGATCGCGCGGGGGGTATGGTCGAGTTTGACCTCGCCCGTTTCCCAACCCGCCTGCGTGTTACCGTAGTACAGTTGCGCACGGTTCAGCGATTTTTCGCCGACGGTGGACAAGGTGATGGTGACATCCCCCTCCGGCACAAACCGCAGTTCCACACCGCACAGGTTCAAAGCGGCGGTCTTACCGCTGGTATTTAACGCTTGCCGCACGTTTTCGGGATAACGACGCGGTATCACACCGTTTTCGGTTGTTTCGAGATATGCCGCGCCGTGAACATCAATACCTTTATAAATCATACTTTTCTCTCCTTAAAATCCTAATGCAAAGCCGCAACCGATACCGATAACGGCAGACAGACACACAATGAGAATGGGATGTGCTTTTTTAAACGCCAACACGCTCATTACCGCAAAAATGCCGAGCGAAATATACAGTTTTACGTCGGTAAAGGAGGTTAAACCGCTTTCAAACAATACCGTTTGGCACATAGACACCAATGCCGCGCCGATAAGACCGACAACAGCGGGTTTTAACCCTTTCATCATCCCTTTAACCAATTTGCTGCTGCAAAATTTGTCGTAAATGCGGGCAACGATCAAAATAATGATAAAGGACGGGAGTACCACACCCAGCGTGGCACACGCCGCGCCGAGCAAACCGCCGCTTTCTGCGCCCGTAAACGTGGCGATATTCACCGCGAACGGACCCGGGGTGGATTCGCTTACCGCCACAAAGTCGATCAGTTCCGCGGCGGTCATCCACCCTTTTTTTGCCACTTCTTCCTGCACCATCGGCAACATGGCGTATCCGCCGCCGAACGTGATAGCGCCGATTTTGAAAAACGTCAGAAACAGTAGGAGAAAAATCATTGTTTTTCCCCCTTTCTGCGTTCTATTGTCGCGGCGATGACGCCCGCCACAGCGCAACAGATGATCACAGGGAGAACACCTAAGTCTAAAAACGCCACCGACACAAACGCGGCAAGCATCACACCGTACGCAAACGGATTTTTGGTGTTTTTCCGAAACATCGACCACAGCGCTTTGAGCACCAACGCCAGCACACCTGCACGGATGCCGAAAAAGGCGTATTGCACGACCTTCAAATTGCCGAACTCACCCAGCAAAAACGCAATGATCGAAATGATAATAAAGGACGGGAGTACCACGCCTAACGTCGCCGCCGCCGAGCCCAACACCCCGCACGCACGATATCCCACGAAGGTGGCGGAGTTAATGGCGATCGGACCGGGGGTGGATTCCGCAATCGCGATAATATTTAAAATATCGTCTTTGGTCACCCATTTATGTTTTTCGGATGCTTCCCGCTCGATAAGCGGAATCATCGCATACCCGCCGCCGAAAGTAAACGCACCGATCTTAAAAAAGGTGGTAAACACTTTCAGGGCGGTTTTCAGTTTATCGGATCTCATACGCCGTATACCACTCCTTACTTTCATTCACTTTACCATATTTCCCCCGCAAAAGCAAGAAAAACCCTTGCTTTTGTTTTTTTGCTGTCTTATAATACATATATACACATTATAAAGGGGTGTCCACTATGTTATTATCCACACAAAATGAAGACCTGTTGAAAATGTTTGGTTTTGAAAAAGCTGTTACCATTCTTAAAAATGCAGGGTACGACGCATACGATATGTCCCTGTTTCAGATGTTCACCGAGGCGGATACCTGTCCGTTGAATAAACCGGATTACCGCCGCCGCGCACAAGAAATGCGTGCTTTTGCGGATGCTATCGGCTTGCCGTGTAACCAAGCGCACGCGCCGTTTGCGTCGTCTCAAGGCGACGAAAAAGACGAATGGCGCTTTGAGACCATTGTGCGCAGTATGGAGATCGCGTCTATTTTGGGTGCAAAATGCATTGTGGTACATCCCGTACAACACCTGCCGTATATGCAGGAAAAACAAACGCTTTGGGATATGAATATCGCGTTTTACAAGCGGCTTATTCCCTACTGCGAACAGTTTGGTATTAAAGTGGCATTGGAAAATATGTGGCAGTATAATCACAAGACCCAGCACATTGCAGACAGCGTTTGCTCCCGTCCCGAAGAATTTTTACGCTATCTGGAAACGTTGCATTCTCCGTGGTTGGTCGCCTGTTTGGATATCGGTCACGCGGCGTTGACCGACGAGGATATCCCCACCTTTATCCGCACGTTGGGCAAAAAACATCTCCAAGCGTTGCACGTACACGACGTGGATTTCAAAAACGACAACCACACCTTGCCGTATACGATGAATATCGAATGGGCGGCGGTGTTAGATGCGCTCGCCGAAATCGGCTACGAAGGCGATTTGACCTTTGAAGCGGACGTGTTTATCCGCAAATTGCCCGCCCCGCTCGTAGAGACCGGCGTAAAATTTATGGCGGACGTCGGCAGATATATGGTGGATACGGTACAAGCGAAGATGTGATGGATAAAAAGCGCAAACCAACACGGTTGCAAGGATACGATTATAGCCAAAACGGCGCGTATTTTGTGACGATATGCACCTATCGCCGTGCACAGATTTTATCGCATATCGTAGGGCAGGGGCTTGCTCCTGCCCAAACACAATTATCTGTTTACGGTAAAATCGTCGAACATCAACTGTTAAATCTTGAACAACGATATACGAACATTAAAATTGATAAATATGTAATAATGCCCAACCATCTACACGTCATTTTTCTGTTGGAAAACACGTCGGCAGGAGCAAGCCCCTGCCCTACACTTTCGGACGTTGTGTGTACCTTCAAATCCTTGACTACGCTTCTTTGCAAACAAGCGCATCCAATAGAAAAGGTGTTTCAAAATTCTTTTCACGACCACATCATCCGCAATGAAACCGACTATTTGGAAATATGGCAATACATAGACACCAATCCTGTTAAATGGCAAGAAGACCGCTTTTATTGCCAATAAAAAACCGCGTATCTTTCGATACGCGGTTTTTGTTTTGCTTTTTAACCGTCAAACACACCGAGAATGACAATACCCACAGCGGTAATAACGATGCACAGATAATGCCAGAAAGATAATTTTTCTTTCAGCACCAAACGGCTCCACACCACGCTGACTACGCAGTATGCGCAGATAATGGGGGCGGCAAGCGCCGCGTGTTCGGTGTCTGCCAATGCGTAAATATACGCGAACTGACCAATCGTTTCGCACACGGCACCGACAAAACGGGGGCGCGCCTGCTTCGGTCTTTGCAGGTCGTTTTTAAACCACAGATAGATAAAGCAGATGACGCCGATTGCAAAGAAGGTCAGCTCATACGCAACGTTTGCGCTGTCTTCGTTGAGCGCTTTGCCAAAGCCCTGCCAGATAGCAGGCAGGTCGGCGGGGTCAGCGAGCACCAAACTGTCCGCAAAAGTGCCCAGCGCATCTAACAGACAGTATGCCAGCGGCAAGCAGATCGCCAACCAGCTTTTCGCGTACTTACGGTTTGCCGCTTCCTGACGGCGTGCACGCAGGTCGGGGTCTTCGTTGCTTTCCACGATGCCCAGACCGATAACGCCGAGACACACGCAAGCAAGCGCACCGATCTGCCAACCGTTAATAGACGCGGTCATACCGGTCAACAAGCAAATGATCGACACCAGCGCACCGCTGCTGTTACAAATCGGAGACGAAATAGACAGTTCAATGTACCGCAGACCCATATACCCGAGCATCATCGAGCCGATGTACAGCAAGGAAACGGGCAGGTATGCCAGCAACACCGCGGCGTTAATTTCCACGCCGCCGAAGATGATTTCATACAATGCGTGCAGACCCATAATCGCGCCGACCGCTATGGTCATACGCAAATACGCGTGGCGGTCTTTTTCTTCGGAACAGCCGATTTTTGAAAACAAATCGGAGCCGGACCAACACAACATTGCGGCTATTGACAGCCAAAACCAAGTCATTATGTATCACTCCCGTAGGGTAAACCGATAAACCCAAATCCCGTTTTGGAAAGGTGGGTTGGGGTTCATCGGATCACCCTAAAAACTACGGGAGAATTTTACCACTTCTTGGTGGTTTTTGTCAATTAAAAATTTTTCGCAGGTTGCTCAAAATACGCCTGCGGTTTGCCGCATACGGGGCAAACCGCGGGTGCATCCTTGCCTACCGCTACGTGTCCGCAGTTGCGGCACACCCAAACGGCGTTTTCTTCCTGTTTGGAGAAAACCAACCCCGTTTCAATATTAGCAAGCAGATGACGGAAGCGCGCTTCGTGGTCTTTTTCCACCAGCGCGACCTGCTCAAACTTGCGCGCAATGTGTTCAAACCCCTCTTCCCGCGCCACTTCCGCAAACGTGGGATACATAGACGTAAATTCGTATTTTTCTCCGTCCGCGGCGTCCGACAGGTTGCGGTCGGTGTCGGGATTGCCGTGTAACAGACGGAACCATATCTCCGCGTGTGCCTTTTCGTTGTTGGCGGTTTCTTCAAACAGCGCGGCTATCTGTTCATACCCGTTTTTGCGGGCGGTGTCCGCATAAAACGTGTATTTGTTGCGCGCTTGCGATTCCCCCGCGAACGCGGCGGCAAGGTTGGCTTCGGTTTTTGTGCCTTTCAGTTCGGGCATACTATATCTCTCCTTTTTTGTTTTTTAATAGCATAAACAAAAAAATGCGAGATATACTACACAACGAGGTGTTGAAAGTGGATTTTTGGATGCTCATAAAAGCATTTTTGGTGGGCGGCGGCATTTGTATTATCGGGCAGATACTGATCGACTACACCAAACTGACCCCTGCACGTATTCTGGTGCTGTTTGTAACGTTAGGTGTCGCACTCACCGCCGTCGGCTTGTATGAGCCGCTGGTGAAATTCGCGTCGGCAGGTGCCACCGTCCCGTTAACGGGATTTGGGTATACCCTCGCCAAAGGCGTGCAAAAAGCGGTGAACGAAAACGGCGTTTTAGGTATTTTGCAAGGCGGCCTCACCGCCACCGCGGGCGGCATTGCCGCCGCTATGACCTTCGCCTTTATCGCCGCCCTTGCCACCCGCTCGAACGATAAGTCGTGAAATCCTCCCCGCATACGGCGTTGCGGTAAGGGATTGGCAACATTAACCTCCCTCTGACGAGGGAGGTGGATTTTTGCGAAGCAAAAAGACGGAGGGAGAGAAAAAGAAGAACTACCCTTCCGTCTTTCGCGACCGAGCAAAGCGAGTGTCGACGGAGTATCGGCGAAGCCAATACTCCACCTGACAAGGGGAGGCAAGAAAAAGATGTCTGCAAAAGATAAGAGAAGACACACAGCTTTTGTGTATCTTCTCTATTTTTATCCCTATGCCCCCCCCCGCCGCACGGCGTTGCGGTTAGGGATTTAAAGATTTTCCTACCATAGGGTCTCCCGTCCTGTTTTCCTGCCGTTTGCGGGCAGTCGGGGACGCCTGCCCCTACGGTATCATTTGTGGTATGTGCTTGGCTTCTCCTTGAGGAGAAGCTGTCGAGCAAAGCGAGACTGATGAGGTGTTACACATGCCTTTTCCTCTCACCCGTCGTATCATTTGCGGGCGATTCCTGAATCGCCCCTACGATATCATTTATAATGTTTGTGTAGGGACGGGCGTCCTCGACCGTCCGTTGTATCATTCAAATTATGTTCGTAGGGGACGATCTTTTCCAAGACGGGCACCCCTCTGCCCTTCGGGCATCTCCCCTGTTAGGGGAATACCCACATCGTCCCGTTTTTGTGCCGTTTTGCACCCTGCGAAAATTTAATCTTCTTCCAACAATTTTGCGGGCGGTATATTTAAAACTTGTGCAATTTTAAATAATGTCTCCAGCGAAACCCCGCGCACCGTCCCTGTGCCTTCCACTTGTCCTACAAAACTAACGCTTCTGCCGATAAGTTCAGCAAAATACTCTTGCGTAAGCCCTGCCTTACGTCTGTAATATGCGATTTTCAAACCCAGCGTAATGTATTTATCAGAAAATTCCGTTTTCATCTTTTCGCCCCTTTCCCTTTGTTTGCCTTCATTTTACTGAAAAAGGACGATATTTATTATAATCTTCAACTGCAGATATATTTACTTGTAGTGAAATATATTATATAATAATTAAAAGATTATTTACTTTGAAAGGAAGAATAATGATGCAACCAAACACCTGCTGTTTTATCGGACACAGAACGATAGACGAAACCGAAGCGCTGAAAGCACGACTACGCAACTGTATTGAAACGTTGATCACCGCCTTACATATAGACACCTTTCTTTTCGGCAGTAAAAGCCGTTTTAACGACCTTTGTCTTGAACTGGTGTCCGAAATGAAAGAAAAATACCCGCACATAAAAAGAATTTACGTGCGGGCGGAATTTCCCGTGATAGACGATGCGTACAAAAACTATCTTTTAGAGCAATACGAAGATACGTATTTTCCCGAAACCATTGTTAATGCGGGCAGGTCCATATATATCGCCCGTAACTGTGAAATGATAGACAACAGCCGTTTTTGTGTTGTGTATTATGATGAAAAACACGTTCCTGCCACCCGCACAAGCGGGACAAAGATAGCATTAGCGTATGCTGTCAAGCAAGGAAAACACATTGTCAGATTGCCGTAACCGCGGCTTAGAATGTCTTTTGTCCCCCGCTCGAACGATAAGTCGTGAAATCCTCCCCGCATACGGCGTTGCGGGTAGGGATTGGCAACATTAACCTCCCTCTGACGAGGGAGGTGGATTTTTGCGAAGCAAAAAGACGGAGGGAGAGAAAAAGAAGAACTACCCCTCCGTCTTTCGCGACCGAGCAAAGCGAGTGTCGACGGAGTATCGGCGAAGCCAATACTCCACCTGACAAGGGGAGGCAAGAAAAAGATGTTACAAAAAAAGAGAAGATACACAAAACCCGTGTATCTTCTCTTGTCTTTTGCAAACGATATTCTTAATTTATACAGATTTCAGCAATAATACGCTTTGCGGGGCGACAGGCAGGGTGTCACCGCTCTTGACGGTGGTCACTTTTTCCATACTATTGTCTTTATCCAGCAAATATACGTCATACGCTTTTGCGCCGTCTTCAAACTTGAACGTGACGGGGCGCTTTTCGGTATCCAGATCGTCGTCGGTGTAACAAGCCAGCATCAAAGCACTTTCGCCGTTATCGCCTTTTGCCGCGGCGACATACAAATTATCGCCGGTCACGTCTACACGGACCGAACGACCCAGCGTATACAGTTCGTTAAACATTTTAAACGGATAGTACCCTTTCAACGGGCGCAAGGTGTAAAAGTCAAACATACCGTTCCACCTGCACTGTACGCGCGCGTCATAGTACATCAGCATATCCATCGGGCCTTGCTGTGCACCCAGCATGGTAGCCGCGGTAAACGCCGCGCCTTTTATGGAAATAATTTGTTCCACGCTGTACAGATACCGATCGGTCCAGTTTTTCACATAGTTCCATTCATTACAAATGCTTTCCGCTTCGGTATAGCCGTGCTTATCCAACAATGCACGCCAATGGTGCATACGGTTAAAGATCCATTCGGGGTCTTTGGCATACACGTGCCAGGAGAAAAAGTCCAGCGGCACGTTATCCGCTTTCATCGCCGCCAAGAAATCGTCCGCCCATTTTTCACGGTGCGCAATGGCAGGACCGCCGATTTTTAAGTGCGGGAAGCAAGCTTTTAAGTGTTTTGCGGTGATGCGGAACAGGTCGTGGAACTCTTTTATAGTGCCGCCCCACGTTGCCTGCCGTTCTTTCGGTTCGTCCGGTTCGCGCAAATCCGGCTCGTTCCAGATTTCCCAGTATTCCATATCCCAATGGAAACCGTCCGCCCACCCTTCGGTGTAGTGACGGATAATATGTTCGCAAATTTCCGCCCATTTTTGGAAATCGGGGGGCGGCAGGGTGCCGTATTTTTTGGATTCGTGTTCGATTTTACTGCCCAAACGGTAAAACACCTTCGCGCCCGCTTGCTGAATGGTGTCGCAGTATTCGTCGGTCAACTGGAAATCATACGATGCGGGGTCATTTACGTCCGCATCAAAGTTTGGGAAAATCAGATGCACGTCTACGATATGTGCACCGCCGTAGGAAGTACAAAAAGACGCATCGTGATTTCGCGCGTACGGAATACCTGCTTCTTTATACGGCCAGAAATTACTGCACGCCATCGCCGCCGCTTGTTTTTCAATAGGTTTTGTGGGGCCGTTGTTTACCGCGTGCATCGGTTTCACCGGACCTACAACGTCATTAAAATGTACACGTATCGTATGCATATCTTTCTCTCCTTTAGTTGGATTACATATTCAGTATATCGCCTTTTCCCCCGTTTGTAAATACAAAAAGAGAATGTATGCAAACTGAACAAGTCCAGTAAAAACGGACAATAGAAAAAAGAGACCTCCTATGGTAGAATGAAAGAAGTACCATAGGAGGTTTTGTTATGTCAAGAAAATACGA
>JAZPXM010000181.1:0-3598 GCA_045543675.1 Acutalibacteraceae bacterium | reverse complement strand
ACCTTGCTTTTTTGCTTATTTCATTTTTACGGGGCGGCAATGCCAGATGCGATCGGAATAATCGCGGATAGAACGGTCGGATGCAAACACACCGCTGTATGCCGTGTTGAGCATCGCCATTTTCGCCCACTGGCCCTTGTCGGTATATACCTTCGCGGACAGCGCCTGCGCTCTGCGATAATCTTCGAAATCTGCCAATACCATATACGGGTCAACGGTGGTCAGCGAGCCGGCGACTTCTGCATACTGTCTGCCGCCAAAGCCCTGGTACATCGCGTCAATAGCGCGGTGAATGTCGCCGTCCTGCATATAAATCTGACGCGGGTCGTATCCTGCCGCTTTGCGCGCTTCCACTTCGTCGGCTTTCATACCGAACAAGAAGATGTTGTCATCCCCCACCGCTTCGTGAATTTCCACGTTAGCGCCGTCCAGCGTACCCAAGGTAATCGCGCCGTTCATCATCAGTTTCATATTACCCGTACCGGACGCTTCGGTACCTGCAAGAGAAATCTGCTCGCTGATGTCTGCCGCAGGCATCAACAGTTCCGCCAAGGTGACGCGGTAATCTTCCAGATATACCACTTTCAGTTTGTCGCGTACCGCAGGGTCTTTTTCGATTTCTTTGGCAAGGTTACAGATAAAGCGGATAATTTCTTTTGCCAAATAATAACCGGGCGCGGATTTTGCACCGAACAAATACGTACGGGGGGTGAAATCCATATGCGGGTTATCTTTTAATTGCAGGTAGGAATGCAAAATGTGCAACGCATTCAGGTGCTGACGCTTGTATTCGTGCAAACGTTTCACCTGCACGTCAAACAGCGAATCGGGGTCTACCGCCACACCGTTCATTTCCTTGATATATTTGGCAAGGCGTTCCTTGTTGCCGCGCTTGATTGCCATAAAATCCTGTAATGCCGCTTTGTCGTCTGCAAATTCTGCCAATTTGGACAGATGCGCCGCATCATACACAAAGTCACCGCCGATCTTATCGGTGATAAACTGGGTCAATGCAGGGTTTGCCTGGCACAGCCAGCGACGGTGTGCAATGCCGTTGGTGACGTTTTTGAATTTTTCGGGCGTCACGCTGTACGCTTCGGGGAACACGGTATCTTTGACGATTTCGCTGTGCAGACGGGATACGCCGTTTACCGAGTGACACGCCGCAACGCAAAGGTTTGCCATTTTGATTTGACCGTAGCTGATAATTGCCATACGGCTGACCTTTTCTACGTCGCCGCCGGTCTTTTCCATCATTTCTTTGCTGTGACGGTCATTGATTTCTTTCACGATCTGGTAAATGCGGGGCAAACGACCTTGGAACAGGTCTTCCGGCCAACATTCCAGCGCTTCGGACATAACCGTATGGTTGGTGTAGGCAAACACGCCTTTGATGATATTCCACGCATCGTCCCAGGTGTAACCGCATTCGTCCAGCATAATACGCATCAGTTCGGGAATAGCCAAGGTCGGGTGGGTATCGTTGATATGCACCGCCGCCATTTCGGGCAGGTTATCCAGCGTACCGTACTGTTCCAAATGGCGTTGTACGATATCCTGAATGGATGCGGAAACGAGGAAATACTGCTGAGACAAGCGCAGCGACTTACCTTCTCTGTGGTTATCCGCGGGATACAATACCTGCGTGATAACTTCGGCCATGGCTTTTTGTTCCATTGCGCGCATATATTCGCCTTGATTAAACAGCGACATATCCATACCGGGCGCGGTGGATTTCCACAGGCGCAGGGTAGATACCGCCTTGCCGTCTTTGCCCGCTACCATCAAGTCATACGGCTGAGCAATCACCACGGTAGCGTTGTCGTGCTCAATATGATGGAAATTTTCTTCGTCCCACCATTCGCGCACGTTACCGTCAAAACGCACTTCTTTGGCAAGTTCGGGACGGGGCAACAACCAGCTCTCGCCGCCGGGCAACCAGAAATCGGGCATTTCCGTCTGCCAACCGTCCACCAATTTCTGACGGAAAATACCGTATTCGTATAAAAGCGAATACCCGATAGCAGGAATGGAATTGGTAGCAAGGCCGTCTAAGAAACACGCCGCCAAGCGACCGAGACCGCCGTTGCCTAACCCCGCGTCGGGTTCTAATTCGTACAACGAATCCAGTTTCACTTTATAGGACTTGAGTACTTTTGCCGCCGCTTCGGTGAGATTTAAGTTATATAAAGTATTTTTAAGCGAACGACCCATTAAGAATTCCATACACAGATAATACACCTGTTTGGCGTCCTGCTTGTGGGTCTCGGAAATGTACTTGATGCGGCTCTCGCGCATTTCATCACGCAACACCAACACAAGCGCATTATATAAATGCTCATTGGTCGCATTTTCGGGTTGCACCGAGAACTGACGTAACAGTTTTGTTTCCAATGCCGCTTTTAATTGTTTTTCGGTCATGGATATCCCTCCAAAGAAATAGGATTACATATACATTATACTGCATTACTATATGCTTTGCAACCTTTATTTTTTAGTCAAATTAACCAAATTATATTTCTTTTTGTCTCTTTTTTAACGAATATAAGTGAAAATAACCAAAAAAATACACTTTTTTCTTTGTAGTTGGTTTAGCATATGTCCTAAAATATACTTTCGGTTTTATTTTTTGAAAATATCAATTTCTCTCTGTATTATATAGACATATCCTGCACACCGTGCTATACTGTTTGCAGATGTGAAAAAAGGATGTGTTATTATGCGTATACTGTTTCAAGGCGATTCTATCACCGATTGTGGTCGTGGCGGCAATTTAGGGATGGGTTATGCCCTGTTAGCCACCGCTACTATTACCAAAGACGGCGCCGCACATGAATGTATCAACCGCGGTGTCAGCGGTCATCGTGTTGTAGACCTCTTGGCACGTTGGAGACGAGAATGCACCAACCTGAAACCCGATTATATGTCCATTCTTATCGGTGTCAACGATGTGTGGCACGAACTGAACGACGATCCTAACGGTGTGTCTGCGGAATTGTTTGAGAAGGTATACGATTTACTGTTGGAACTCACTTTCCGGCATTGCCCCGATATGACGGTAGTGTTAATGGAACCGTACCTGATGCACGGACCTGCCACCGACGATAAATGGGACGTTTTTAATAGCGAAGTTGCGTTGCGCCGTGAAGCGGTGCGCCGCTTAGCGAAAAAATATAACCTGCATACCATTCCGTTGCAGGACATTTTCGATGACGCTATTCAAAATATCGCCCCCGCATCCCATTGGACAGCCGACGGCGTCCACCCCACTCCCGCAGGTCACGCGCTGATTGCGGAACATTGGGTAGCAAAATTCAAGGAACTGACCGAAAAGGATTGACATTTTAATAATTAGTCGATATAATAAACCCTGTCGGTAAACCGATAGGGTTTATTGTATATAATTTTATACGGAGACGTATCGAAGTGGTCATAACGGGACTGACTCGAAACATAGTCGGGTCTGTCACGACCGTATCTCCGTAAACCCTTTATTTATCGGGGTTTTCGTGACTTCGGTTTGCATTTTCGGAATTCTGCATCTCGCAGTTTTCTCGCAATTTAGGTTTTGGCTTTGCCTTTACAATTTTATATGGAG
>JAZPXM010000180.1:0-26776 GCA_045543675.1 Acutalibacteraceae bacterium | reverse complement strand
AATCTTCTGATGAATTATCGGCAACAGTTCACTTACTTTTTCGTATTTTCTTGACATAACAAAACCTCCTATGGTACTTCTTTCATTCTACCATAGGAGGTCTCTTTTTTCTATTGTCCGTTTTTACTGGACTTGTTCATTAAAACCACGGGTTGTTTTTTATAGCGTATCCAAATATGCCAAAATATCGTCAAACGGGTCTAACAGACTGTCTTTTTTGAGATACAACGGGTGGTGCGGGTGTCCTTTTTGCTTAGAGCGTGTACCCGCCGTATACCAACGGGCGCCAAACGCTTCCCCTGCTTTTATCATATCACGGACACACGCAGGCAGATATCGTCTTTTCTCAATAACAGCGCCCCACGCCGCCCATATAGCAGGATGTTCTCCCGCATTTTCCAATATGTACCGAAACGCCTGCATATTTTCGTTATGTAACATCTCGTTGCGCGCTGTATCCATATCGTCGGGAGAGGTGGCGCGCTGGGCATATACGTTAAACATAATGAACGAATCAAACCCGTTATGCCGCGCAATTCGCTCTACACTTTTCAGGGTGTTATCTAAATCATTGGGACGTGCGGTGGACGGGTTTACCCCGATACAAATCAGCGGTTTTTTGCCTTTTGTTCCCAAAATGTACCGATATTCCGCATAGGTACACGGCACGTACAGCCATTGTTCATGGTCATAATCGTGCGGCGTGTTCTGCTCTTGTTCGAGCGCCGCACAAAAAGACATGATCTCTAACTCACAAGAAGGAGCGGCGGGAATATGCATTCAGTTCAACTCCTTTTCGAGTGCACTTTTCACCATTTTGAGCGTTGCGGGCGTATTGGGTAACTCACCGTTGCCGATAAGCAATGCCGCACCGTATACCAACGACCGCAATTTATAGGTCAACAGCATACCGTCTGCCGCGTTACCGCGCTGTGCGGCGTATGCGGCGGCAAGTTCGCCGATTTTGGACATCGTCTCTCCAACCGTTTCTCGTTGCCGTGGGTCCATATCTTTTGCCGCCACGGTCAGTACCGCCGCAAAATGCGGGTTACCCAACCGAAAACGGATATTTGCCATACACAGTTCCAATAACAGCCGACGGGTATCATTCCCGTACAACGTACACAGTTGCTGTTCCAGCAAGCCCCATTGACGATTGATAAACCGCAAAATTTCTAAAATAAGGGCGTCTTTATTCTTGAAATGCTTATACGGTGCCGCGCAGGAAGCACCACACTTGGTCGCCACACGTCGCAACGAAAAATCGGTAAAACCGTGTGTTTCTATTTCTTCGATGCCATACACGATAAGCCGCTCGCGCAGTTCGGCAATTTCATATACTTCTTCCATTATGGCACCCCCTTTTCACCTATCCTATCACTTTTTTTACATAAAAGCAAATATTTTCCCGCAAAACCCCTTGACTGTAAGAAAAAAAGGTATATAATATAGAAAATCACAGGTTAACACTGTTTACCTGCCATTTTTAGGAGGATTTTATTATGGTTCGTGAAGATATGTTGGCACTCGGCAGACGCCGTTCGGTCATCCGTGAAATTTTTGAGTATGGTAACAAACGCAAAGCGGAAATCGGGGCGGAAAACGTGTTTGATTTCAGCTTGGGCAACCCCAGCGTGCCCGCACCCGCCGTGGTGACCGAAACGCTGAATGCTTTGATTGCGCAAACGCCCGCCGAGGAACTGCACGCGTACACATCCGCCGCAGGTGATATGGGTGTACGCACCGCCGTGGCGGATTATATTAACAATACTTTTGATTTTCCCGCTTCTCCCGCCAATATCTATATGACGGTAGGTGCGGCAGCATCGTTGACCGTTTCTTTGCACGCGTTGGTTGGCGCGGGAGACGAAGTGATCGCGTTTGCGCCGTTCTTCCCCGAATACCGCGTGTTCGTTGAAAAAACGGGGGCAAAACTGACGGTGGTAAACAGCACGGAAAATACTTTCCAGATCGACCGTGCGGCGTTGGAAGCGGCAGTAAATGCCAACACCAAAGCGGTAATCGTCAACTCCCCCAATAATCCGACGGGTGCGGTACTTACCGAAGACAGTATTACAGCGCTTGCCGCCGTTTTGACCGCCAAATCTGCACAATACGGTCACCCGATCTATCTTATCAGCGATGAACCGTACAGAGAATTGGTGTACGATAACACCCCCGTTCCTTACATTCCGCAGTATTACGACAACACCATCGTCGGATATTCTTTCAGCAAATCCCTGTCCCTGCCGGGCGAGCGCATCGGGTATATTTTCGTGTCCCCCAAAGCCGCTGATGCAGAAATGGTGTACGACGCGGTATGCGGCGCCGGACGCGCACTCGGTTTTGTATGTGCTCCCGCACTTTTCCAACGATTGGCCGCCGCGTGTCTCGGCAAAACTGCGGACGTCAGCATTTATGACCGCAACCGCAAATTGTTGTACGACGCATTGACCAAAATGGGGTATACCGCTGTGTATCCCGACGGTGCTTTTTATCTGTTCTTGAAATCCCCCGTTGCAGACGCCAACGCGTTTTGTGAAAAAGCCAAAGAGCAGGAATTGCTGTTAGTACCCAGCGACGACTTTGGTTGCACAGGATACGTACGTATTTCCTACTGTGTCACCACCGAACAGATCACCCGTTCTCTCCCCGCATTTGCGGCATTAGCCGAAGCGTACGGATTAAAAGGAGCAAAATAATATGGACGCTTTACAAGAAGCACGCAATATTATAAACGAAGTAGATGAACAAATGGCGGCGCTGTTCTGCCGCCGTATGCAAGCCGCCGCAATGGTTGCGGCGTATAAGAAAGAAACGGGTATGCCGATTCTTGACCCTGCACGCGAAGAAGCGATCATCCGTCAGGGTATTGAGCGTATAGAAGATGATGAACTACGTGGTTTTTATGCCGATTTTATGCGGGATACCATGGCGGTGTCCCGTCGGTATCAGCGCCGCCTAATTGAGGGTATGCGCATAGCGTACAGCGGTGTGGAAGGTGCTTTTGCCCATATCGCCGCCGACACAGTATTCCCCGACGGCGAGAAAATCGCGTACGGTGACTTTAAAGAAACCTATGAGGCGGTAGTAAACGGCGACTGTGACGCGGCGGTGTTACCGCTTGAAAACAGTTACGCAGGCGAAGTCGGTCAGGTGACCGACCTGCTGTTCTCAGGACCGTTATACATAAACGGTACGTTGGCTCTACCCGTCACCCACGACCTTTTGGCTGTGGAAGGTGCCACTATGGACACCGTTCAAACGGTGGTCAGCCACCCGCAAGCACTCGCACAATGCGATAAATTCATAAAAGAAAACGGGTTTTCACAACAAAGTTACGAAAATACCGCACTTGCCGCCAAATACGTGGCAGAACAAAACGACCCGCGCATAGCGGCTATCGCCAGCGGTGAAAGTGCCAAACGGTACGGCTTGAAAATTTTGGCGCAGGGCATTAACGAATCCCACGCCAATACCACCCGTTTTGCGATACTCTCCCGCGCCGAAAACCGCAACATTGCCAAACAGCATGGCGCGCATTTCGTACTGATGTTCACGGTACGTAATGAAGCGGGCGCTTTGGCCCGTGCGTTGAACATTATCGGCGCGCACGGCTTTAATATGCGTACGTTACGCAGTCGTCCGATGAAAGAATTGTTGTGGCAGTATTATTTCTACGTCGAAGCTGAAGGCAATATCCACAGCTACGAAGGCAAATGTATGTTAGAAGCACTGTCGGTATGCTGTGACCGTCTCAAAACGGTCGGCTCATACGCATAGGAGATATGTACAATGAAAATTCCGGTAAATTTACCCCAAAACAGCTATACCGTTACGGTAGAACGCGGCGCATTGAAAAAAGCGGATCAGATCTTTCGTCTCAACCGCAAAGTGCTTATCGTTACCGACAGCGGTGTACCTGCACAATACGCACAAACGGTAGCCGCTTTATGTAAAGAAGCCGTTGTCGTCACCGTACCGCAAGGCGAAAGCAGCAAAAGTTTAGCGATGTTTGAGCATCTGCTCGGCGTGATGCTCGAAAACCGCTTTACCCGTACCGATTGCGTGGTGGCGGTAGGCGGCGGCGTGGTCGGTGATCTGGCCGGATTTGTCGCAGCATCCTTTATGCGCGGTGTGGATTTTTACAACGCACCGACCACCGTCTTATCGCAGGTGGATTCCGCCGTGGGCGGTAAAGTGGCGGTTAACTTAAACGGTATCAAAAACTGCGTCGGCGCGTTTTATCAGCCCAAAGCGGTACTGATTGACCCCGTCGTTTTAGAAACCTTGCCCCAAAGACAAATCGCCAACGGTTTAGCAGAAGCGGTAAAAATGGCTATAACTTTTGACGCTGACCTTTTTGCCCGCTTTGAAACCGAAAACATTTTACAAAACATCGACGACATTATCGCGGCATCGGTGAAAGCCAAAGCCGCCGTTGTGGAACAAGACGAAAAAGAGGCAGGGTTACGCCGTGTACTCAATTTCGGCCATACGATTGGTCACGGCATAGAAGCCGCGGCGGGTCTGGAACGCTTATACCACGGGGAATGTGTCGCTATCGGTATGTTGCCGATGTGCGAAGAAAATTTACGTCCGCGGGTCAAAGCGGTGCTCGAAAAATTGGGATTGCCCACCGCTTTCGACGTAGATGCAGACGTTGTATGGGAAGCGCTTACCCACGACAAAAAATTATCCGGCGATACCATTGCCGTTATCTATGCACCCGATGCGGGCCGCTTTGAAATCAAGGAAATGCCGCTTATACACTTTAAAGATGCCGTGATAAGCGCACTGAAAGGGATGTGACCCTATGAAAAACACTTTCGGAAATCATCTTACCGTCACCTTATTCGGCGAAAGCCACGGTGTGGCTATCGGCGCGGTGTTGGACGGTCTGGCACCGGGTATCACCGTAGACGAAGATGCTATACGCCGTATGTTGACGTTACGCCGCCCAAGCGGTTCTATTTCCACGTCGCGTGTTGAAGCCGATACGGTGGAATTTTTAAGCGGTGTTGTAAACGGTGTCACCACCGGTACGCCGCTGACCTTGATCATCCGCAACGAAAACACAAGAAGCGGTGACTATGCCGCTTTACAAACGGTGATGCGCCCCGCGCACGCGGATTATCCCGCGCGGTGTAAATATCACGGGTTTGAAGATACCCGCGGCGGCGGTCATTTTTCCGGCAGGGTCACCGCGGCATTGGTTGCCGCAGGTGCTATCGTACTATCTGCGTTGGAAAAGAAAGGCATCACCATTGGCACCCATATTGCACGGTGTGCAGGTATTCCCGACCGCGCGTTTGGCAACCTTGCCGACGATATCAACACCCTATCTACCGCTGTTTTTCCCGCTTTAGATGAGACGGCGGGAGAGCAAATGCAAGCTGCCATTCTCGCCGCAAAGCAAGACGGCGACAGCGTCGGCGGCGTGTTGGAAACTGCCGTTTTAGGTCTGCCTGCAGGGGTAGGCGAACCGTGGTTTGACACATTTGAAGGATCGTTATCCCATATATTGTTTTCGGTTCCCGCCGTGAAAGGCGTGGAGTTCGGTGACGGTTTTGCGCTGGCCGATATGCGTGGCAGCCAAGCCAACGACCCTTACCAAATGGAAAGCGGCAAAGTAGTCACCGCCACCAATCATAACGGCGGGGTGATCGGCGGTATTACGTCGGGGATGCCCGTTGTATTCCGCACCGCTGTAAAACCTACCCCGTCTATTGCGAAAGCGCAACAAACCGTAGACCTTTCCACGGGCGAAAATACCACACTCGCCATTAAAGGACGGCACGACCCTGCTGTTGTACACCGTGCACGCATTGTGGTGGATGCGGTGACCGCCCTTTGTGTAGCGGATATGCTCACGGGACGGTACGGTACCGATTATTTAGCAAAGGAAGACTGATATGCAGTACGGCTGTATCGGGGAACATTTAAAACACAGTTTCTCCACGGAAATTCATAATGCGCTGGGCGATTATCCGTTTGAATTAAAGGAAATCCCCCGAGACAACATTGATGCATTTATGCAAGCGCGTGCGTTTAACGCTATCACGGTGACCATACCGTATAAACAAGCGGTAATACCGCATTTGTATTACATCCATGACACCGCCAAAGAGATAGGCGCTGTTAACACGGTGGTCAACAAGGACGGCAAATTATACGGGTACAATACCGATTTCGGCGGTATGGTAGCCTTAATCGAGCGCGCAGGCATCTCTCTTGCCGATAAAAAAGTACTGATACTCGGCACGGGCGGCACCTGCCGCACCACCAAAGCAGTGGCAAAACATCTGGGCGCCGCCGCAATTTACACGGTGGGCAGACATGCCGGCAAGGGAGATTTGACCTACAGCCAAGCCGTCACACACGCCGATACCGACATTTTAATTAACACCACCCCGTGCGGTATGTTCGGTAACGCCGCGGGTATGGCTATTGACCCCGCGCTATTCCCCAACCTTTCGGGTGTTGTGGATGTTGTGTACAATCCGTTGCGTACGCCGCTGGTATTGGCGGCAAGGCGGTGCGGTATTCCCGCTGTCTGCGGTTTGTATATGCTGGTAATGCAAGCGGTGTTGGCATCTGCGCTTTTCTTTGATAAAACATACGACCCTGCTATTACCGAAAACGTGTACCGCAAAATCAAATCAGAAAAAGAAAACATCGTGTTGACAGGTATGCCCTCTTGCGGCAAATCCACCGTCGGTAAACTGCTTGCCGAAAAACTGGGCAGACCGTTTTTGGATATTGACACCGAAATTGAAAAAACGGCAGGCGCTACCCCTGCGGCTATCATTGCCGCAAAAGGCGAAGCCGCTTTTCGCGACATAGAAACGGCGGTTATCCGTGAAATTTCCACCAAAAACGGCGCAATCATCGCCACGGGAGGCGGTGCTGTTTTGCGGGAAGAAAATATAGATAATTTACGGTCAAACGGCAAATTGTTCTTTTTAAACCGTGCTCTTGATTTGCTGACCCCTACGTCTGACCGTCCGTTGTCATCCGACCGCGCAACGCTCCAAAAACGTTTCGCGGAGCGATATAACCTGTATTGTGCCACCGCCGACGCGGTAATAGACGGCAACGGCACACCCGACGCGGTAGCAACGGCAGTTGAAAGGAGTTTTTTCGCGTGAATATTTTCGTTATCAACGGTCCTAATCTCAATATGCTCGGTATACGCGAGCCCGCGGTATACGGTAGCGGCACCTACACCGATCTATGTGATAAAATTTCCGCATATTGCGATACAAAAGGAATAGCGGTCACCTTTTTCCAGTCCAATCACGAAGGTGACCTTGTAGACCGTATACAAGCCGCCTACACCGCAAAGGCGGATGGCATTGTTATCAATCCCGCCGCGTATACACACACCAGCATAGCGTTACTCGACGCCGTGAAAGCAGTAGGTATTCCCACCGTGGAAGTGCATATTTCCAAAGTGGAAGAACGGGAAGATTTTCGGCAGGTGAGTTTTATCCGTTCCGCCTGTATTGCCACTATTACCGGCGAAGGCTTTGACGGTTATTTGCACGCTATCGACCTGCTTTGTGAGGCGAACCAATGAATATACACATCAGCAAAGGCAGAGCGTGCGGTATCGTTTCCGCGCCGCCTTCCAAAAGTATGGCGCATCGTTTACTTATCTGCGCGGGATTATCCGACGGCGTAAGTCATATACGCGGTGTCGACTTTAATGAAGATATTTTGGCGACCATAGATTGTTTGCGTGCACTTGGTGCCACCGTTTCCGTAGACGGCAGTACAGTAACCGTTTGCGGCGTTTCTCCGCGAACAGCCACACCGCAAAACCCGCTGTGTTGCAGGGAAAGCGGCAGTACCTTGCGGTTTTTCCTGCCGTTGGCTTTACTCGGCACAAAAGAAACCGTATTTACGGGTAGCGACAAATTGCTGTCCCGCCCTTTAAGCGTTTATGAAACGCTGTGCCGTGAACACGCACTCTGCTTTACCCAAACGGATAAGGCGGTAACGGTAAAAGGCGCGTTATCCCACGGGGAATTTGCCGTCGCAGGCAATATCAGCAGTCAGTTTATCAGCGGTCTGCTGTTTGCATTGCCGCTTCTGGACGGGGACAGCGTTATACGCATCACCTCCCCTGTGGAAAGCCGTTCATATATCAACCTGACCTTACAAGCGTTGCACGCTTTTGGCATTCGCGCGGATTGGCAGGATGAAAAGACCTTGAAAATTGACGGCAACCAGCGGTACACCCCCACCGATATGACGGTGGAGGGCGATTACTCGGGAGCGGCGTTCTTAGCGGCACTGAACAGTTTGGGTGGTAACGTCACGGTTAACGGGTTATCCCCCGAAAGTTTACAGGGTGACAAGGTATATGCCAAACATTTTGCCGCACTTGCAAGCGGCACACCGGTTATCCACATCGCCGACTGTCCCGACTTGGGACCCGTTTTATTCGCGGTGGCGGCGGCAAAAAACGGCGGTATATTTACGGGTACACGCCGCTTAAAAATCAAAGAAAGTGACCGTGCCGCTGCGATGGCGGAAGAACTTGCCGCTTTCGGCACGGCTGTGACGGTGCACGATGACGCGGTGACGGTATTCCCCGCCGATTTTCACGCACCTGCCGTTCCTTTAAAAGGGCACAATGACCACCGCATCGTCATGGCGCTGAGTTTGTTGCTCACCTTAACGGGTGGCGAAATACAAGGTGCACAGGCGGTACGCAAAAGTTTCCCCGACTTTTTTAAAAAGTTACAAGGGCTTGGAATTGAGGTGAACGAAATATGACACTCACTAAAAACACCAACATTCTTATCGTTGGTCTCGGTCTTATCGGCGGCAGTTACGCCAAGGCGCTCACAAAACGCGGTTTTCGTGTCACCGCTATCACTAAAGACCAATCTTCCGTCAACTACGCTATCGGCAACGGATTTATTGCGACGGGCAGTACCGTCGTTGACCCTGTGCTTGTAAAAGAAGCAGACCTTGTTGTGTTTGCGTTATATCCGCAGGTATTTATCGACTGGATAAAAGACTATCAGCATCTTTTCTCCCCGCACACGATACTCACCGACGTGACCGGCGTAAAAAGTTCCGTTGTGTATGAAATACAAAGTTTACTGCGCCCCGACGTAGAATTTATCGCCGCGCATCCGATGGCAGGTAAAGAAGTGTACGGCGTACAAAACAGCGACGAAAAAATCTTTGAACAAGCCAACTATATCGTCACCCCCACCGAAAAGAACACAGAGGAAGCCATTGCTTTCTGTGAGCAACTCGGCTGGGCACTGGGGTTTGCCAACGTATCTTGTCTCTCCCCCGAAGAGCACGACGATATGATAGGATTTGTATCGCAACTGACCCACTGTATCGCCGTATCGCTGATGAACTGCAACGATACGCAAGGATTGGAAGCGTATACGGGCGACTCGTTCAGGGACTTGACCCGCATTGCACGTATTAACGAAAATATGTGGACCGAACTGTTTTTGCGCAACAAAGAGATGCTGTTAAAACATATGGACGCCTTTTCTGCCACCTTTACACAGTTACGGGATATGCTGGCAAACGAAGACGCCGCAGGATTGCGCGCCGCTATGCAACATTCTACTGCAAGACGGGCGTTATTTGATAAAAAATAAAGGAGAAAACGATTATGGGTATGGATTTCATGGGCAAACTGCCCATCCCGATGGAAATAAAAGCACAGTTTCCGCTGTCCGAAGAAGCCGCGGAGAAAAAAGCGGTTATTGACAAGCAGGTGAAAGCCATTTTTGAAGGCAAAGACGACCGTATCTTGTTGGTGATCGGTCCCTGCTCGGCAGATCGTGAAGACGCGGTGTTGGCATACATCGAAAAGCTGCGTGAAGTGCAGGATAAAGTGGCGGATAAACTGCTCATTGTCCCCCGCATCTACACCAACAAACCGCGCACAACAGGCGAAGGGTACAAAGGTATGTTGCACTACCCCGACCCCAATGAAAAACCCAACATTATCAAAGGCGTTATTGCCATCCGTAAACTGCATATGAAAGCGCTTGCCGATTACGGTATGAGTAGCGCAGACGAAATGCTGTACCCCGAAAATCATCGTTATCTCAGTGATCTGTTGTCCTACGTGGCGGTAGGCGCGCGTTCGGTGGAAAACCAGCAACACCGTCTCACCGCCAGCGGCTTAGATGTGCCCGTAGGTATGAAAAACCCCACCAGCGGTGACCTGTCCATTATGATGAACGCCATTTATGCAGGCCAGCATAAGCACACGTTCTGCTACCGCAACTGGGAAGTACACAGCAGCGGCAACCCGCACACCCACGCGATTTTACGCGGTTACGTAGATGCCGACGGGCACGCACACCCCAACTATCATTACGAAGATTTAATACATTTGTGCGACCTGTACAATAATACCCATCTTGTCAATCCCGCGGTCATCGTGGACACCAACCACTCCAATTCCAGCAAACAATACAACGAGCAACCGCGTATTGCAAAAGAAGTATTGCACAGTTGCCGTCACAACGCCGACATTAAACGCATCGTCAAAGGCTTTATGATTGAAAGTTACCTTATAGACGGCGCGCAAAAAGTGGATGGCGGCGTATTCGGACAGTCTATCACCGACCCGTGCATCGGTTGGGAAAAGACCGAACGTCTCATTCTGGATATGGCAGATTTACTGTAACAAGCCCACCCCCGCTTTCATATATTGAAGGTGGGGGTGAAACGATATGTGCAACAACAATCTCTGGCTTATTATCATCGTTTGGTTCCTGTTCAGCGGTAACGGCTGCGGCAACGGTTGCGGCAACAGTTGCGGTCAGGAAACCAATGTCGGCGGCTGTGGCTGTCACAACGATTGCGGCTGTCAGAACGACTGCGTACGTGTAGTAGGTAACGGCTGCTGCTAAGGCGTAAAAAAACAACCCCGTTCAGCAAACGCTGAACGGGGTTGTTTTTATAATACACAGCTTAAGAATTCTTTGGTGCGTTCTTCTTTCGGATTGTTGAAAATCTCTTCGGGGGTGCCTTGCCCGCAGATAACGCCGTCCGACATAAACAGCACACGGTCCGCAACGTCTCTGGCAAAGCCCATTTCATGGGTCACCACCACCATGGTCATACCCTCAGCGGCAAGTTCTTTCATAACCTGCAACACTTCACCGACCATTTCGGGGTCCAAAGCGGAGGTGGGCTCGTCAAACAGCATAATATCGGGGTTCATCGCCAACGCACGCGCTATCGCCACACGCTGTTTTTGACCGCCCGACAACTGATGCGGATACGCATCTGCTTTGTCAGCAAGACCGACGCGGGTCAGCAGTTCCATCGCTTTCTGCTCCGCCTGCTCTTTGGTCATTTTTTTCAGTTCCAACGGTGCAAACATAATGTTCTTTTTCACCGTCATATGTGCAAAAAGATTAAACTGCTGGAACACCATACCGATGTTTTCGCGCACCTTGTCAATGTTCACTTTTTTATCCGAAATGACAAAGCCGTCCACTTCAATGGTGCCGGAAGTCGACTCTTCCAAACGGTTGAGACACCGCAAGAACGTGGATTTACCCGAACCGGACGGTCCGATAAGGCAAACCACTTCGCCTTCATCGATCTCTACATCAATGCCACACAAAACGTCTAAGTTGTCAAAACTTTTGTGCAGATTTGTAACCTTAACCTTTTTTGTCATAATTAAACTTCTTCTCCACAAATTTTGAAAGCACCATCAGCACCGAAATGATTACCAAATAATATACCGCGACAAAAATATAGGTCGCAAAGAACTGGTAGGTAGCACCTACGTATATCTTGGCTTTGTTGACCAATTCCGCCAAACCGATAACCGACAGAATGGACGTGTCTTTCACCGTGATAATAAACTGGTTCACAAGTGACGGAATGGAAATTTTCAGCGCTTGCGGCAGTACCACCTTTAACATCGTTTTGCCTGCAGATAAACCGAGACTGCGCGCCGCTTCTACCTGACCGATGTCCACCGCTTGAATACCGCCGCGGAAAATCTCCGACAGATACGCGCCCGCGTTCAAACTTAAGGTGATAACACCCGCCGTAAACGGTGTTAAAGTGAAAGACGGGTCAATCAGCGCCTGAATCAACTGCGGGAAACCGAAGTACACCACGAACGCCTGTACGATCATCGGCGTACCGCGGATGATCCATACGTACGTAGCGGAGATACCCTTTAGTATTTTATTTTTGGACATCCCCATAAGACAAGCGGCAAGCCCCACAAAAAAGCCGATAAGCAACGAAAGCAGCGAAATGCCGATCGTCAGTTGCAAACCCTCCAGCAACAGGGGCGTCGCTTCCCTTAAAACCTTTTCAAAATTCATAATTATTTTGCACCGTATTTTTCGAGAATTTTATCATATTCGCCGTTGGCTTTGATGTTGGCAAGACCTTTGTTGAACATGGTGATAAGTTCTGCGTTTTGGCCTTTTTTCACAGCAAAACCGTACGGTGCGGGATTGATGGTTTCGCCCACCAACACCAACTCTACGCCATTGCGAATGGCTTCCGCCGCAACAGAGCGGTCTTCAAAGCAAACGGTTTTATTGTTGATAACCGTCTGATACATCGTGGGGGAATCTTCATAGTACTGAATGGTAAAACCATACTGCCCCTTGATGGATTCCGCATAGTCAGCACCCATAGTACCCGTTTTTGCCGCAATGACCTTACCTTTCAGGTCATCCAGCGAATCGATACCGCTGTCTTTGGAAGTGCACATAATCTGACCGTCGTTAAAATACGGTTCGGAGAAATCATAGATTTCCTGACGGTCGGCGCGGATGGTCATACCCGCGATCATCGCGTCCGCCTGACCCGACTGCACGTTACCGCAAGCGGCGTCAAAACCGACATTCCACATTTCGTATTCAAAGCCTTGGTCTTTTGCGATAGCCGCCATAATATCCATATCGATACCGACGTATGCTTTTGCGGTGTCATCCCAGAACTCGAACGGCGCGAACGCATTGTCCGAACAAATCTTATACACCTTGTCGCCGTCTTCCTTGTTACCGCAACCGGCAAAGCCGCAGACCAGCAGGCACAATGCCATCAGCAAAGCACCAAAACGTACCATTTTTTTCATAAAAAACACTCCCTACATATATTTATAGAATGAATGTGACAATTATACCAGTTGTTCGTTTGCTTGTCAACGAAAAAAGAATATTTACCACAGTTTCATTGCAAAAAACCACAAATTTTAGTGATTTCTAATCTAAAACATATGTTTTTTGCAATATTTAATCGCTTTTTATTCATCTGCGAGACAAATATCCTTTTTAGAAATCTTTTTCCAATCAAAAAACGGTATCAATGCCGTTGCTGATAGCGGTATTTCTTCGGGAAGCAAGCCCACCGCATACGCCAATTTACCGATAAGCGGTTCAGGATTTTTATATGTCTGCCGCAACACACCCATATCCAATGCCGCATCACGTTTGGCAAGCCGCGTGCCGTCCGCGCGGGTCAACAGCGGGATATGGTAAAACTGCGGCGGGGTAAACCCCAACAGTTTATGCAGGTAGATCTGCCGCGGAGTGGACGATAACAGGTCTCTGCCGCGTACCACCTGCGTGACGCCCGACAGCGCATCATCCACCACCACCGCCAACTGATATGCAAACACCCCGTCCGAGCGGCGCAATAACACATCCCCGCAATCGGTGGCCAGGTTTTCGGTATACAGCCCTTGTACGCCGTCGGCAAACGAAACCGTTTGATCGGGTACGCGCAACCGCCACGCAGGATTTCTGCCTGCAGGCGGTGTGCCGCCCGCATCCGCTAAGCGACGGCATTTACCGTCATACACGGGTACACCGACGGCGGCGTGGGGCGCTGATGCGGCGTGCAATTCCGCGCGTGTGCAATAACAAGGATATATACATCCCTGCGCTTTTAATTTTTCAAAATATGTATTGTAAATTGCCGTGCGGGCACTTTGGTAGGCGGCAGGGTCTTCCCCGCCGTCCCAACACAGCCCTAACCACCGCAAATCCGAGAGCATCTGTTCAATGCGTTCGCGGGAGGCACACCGCGCGCGGTCTAAATCTTCTACCCGCAACAACATCGTGCCGTTTTGACTGCGTATCGACAGCCACGCGAGCAATGCACACAGTACGTTGCCCAGATGCAATCGTCCTGACGGGGACGGTGCAAACCGTCCGCAAGGTACGTCTTTTTGCAATAGTCTTTACTCCTTTTTCAGTTCCCGTTCAAACAACTGTCCGATAGCGGTTTTGGGGTCCGCATCCATATACAGCACGCTGTATACCGCTTCACAAATCGGCAATTCTACCCCCGTTTTTGCCGCCATATCGTGCAACGCTTTGACGGTATAATAGCCTTCCGCCAATTTTGCGTAACTTTCGCCGGTGATCAAACATTCGCCAAACCGTCTGTTTTGGCTGTACGGCGAGAACAAGGTCGCTTCATAGTCACCCAAATGGCAAAGACCGTACGCCGATTGGGGTTTACCGCCCAACGCTTCAATCAAACGGGCAATTTCACGGGTGCCGCGGGACATTAAAGCGCCTTTCAAAGTGGAAAGATGCAACCCGTCCAAAATACCTGCCGCAATACCCACAACATTTTTAGCGGCACCGCCTATCTCGTTGCCGAGCAGGTCGTCCCCATAATAAAAACGGATCAGCGGACCGGAAAACGCGGTGATCAGTCGTTCTTTCGTTGCTTCGTCGGCGCTGTCAATAACCATACAGTTCGGAATACCCGCATAAAAGTCCTGCACGTGACCGGGGCCTAACCACACCGCCACGTTACACGTGGGATGTAAAAATTCCGTTGCCACCTGCGATAAGCGTTTCCCCGTGGCAATTTCCAGCCCTTTCATACATAAAACTACCGTTTTATGCCGCAATGCGAGCGGCTCTAAATCCCTGAAAACGTCGCGCAGGTTTTGAGACGGCACCGATATAATCAATATATCCGCCGTTTGCGCCACCGCAATATCGGTGGACAAAGCGATGCTGTCCGGTAAGGTTAAAAGATCATTTTTCCGCTCTTTTAAAAAGCGTTCCATTGTGTCGGCACCCTTAAGACCGTACAAGGTAATGGTGTGTCCCAACGTATCCAGATACCAAGCAATAAGGGAGCCCCAACGGCCGCAACCGATAACTGTAATGTTCATATTATCTCTCCAAATACTGTAATGCTTCATCGGGGGTGCGGATAACCGCATCCGCACCGTTTTCCAAAAGTTCCTGTTTCGTGCGGAACCCCCACAAAACACCAATAGTGAAACAACCGCCGCCTTTGCCCGTTTGCATATCGGTACCGGTATCGCCGAAATACAAACATTCGTCGGGGGTAACACCCAATTCCGCCATCATTTCTTTGAGTACCGTCGGGTCGGGTTTAATGGGTTTGCCTTCCCGCTGACCGTAGCACAGGGTCAGGCGGTCACCAAACAACGCATCCGCCACTTTGACGGCGGTACTGTGCGGTTTGTTGGAAAACACAGCGGTATAAACACCTTTTTCGCGTAGTGTATCCAGCAAATCCAAAATGCCGTCATACGCTTCTGTTAAATACAGAAAATCTGCATCGTACGTTTCGTTATATTCTTTGAGCACTTTTTGGTAAGTATCTTCGTCGGTACAGCCGTTGCCGTCTACCATACGGCGTACCAAAATGGACGCGCCGTTACCGACCATCACTTTATAGTCATCGGGTGCAAACCCGTGCAACCCGTACTTTTCCAACGCGGCATTGGCAAAATGCGCAATACTGTTAATGGTATTGGACACCGTACCGTCCATATCAAAAATACACGCTTTTATCATTTTTATTCTCCTTTTATAATTGTGTCCGCCAGCGCCGCCATATCGGCAGGTAAGGGACTTTCTATACACAATTCTTCTCCCGTTACGGGATGCACAAATTCCAGCCGCGCGCAATGCAACGCGTGCCGCTCCAAACTTTCGTCCGTACCGTACATGGTGTCCCCGACAAGCGGAAATCCCAACCACGACATATGCACCCTGATTTGGTGGGTACGCCCCGTTTCCAGCCAAAGTTCCACCACCGAAAACTGCCCGTTTGTACCCAAGGCTTTCCAATGGGTGCGGCTTTCTTTGCCACCATCCCCCACTTCGCGGGTGATACAGCACCCGTCTTTGATGCGTATCGGTTGGTCAATACATCCTTCCCCGTGCAGTTCGCCGCACACAACAGCGATATACGTTTTTTGTGTTTTAGCGGTAAGCGCAAACGCTATATGACTGCTTTTGGCTACCGTTAACAAGCCGCTTGTATTGCGGTCTAAACGGCTTATCGGACGAAACGACAGCGGCGTTCCCTGTTTTTCAAAATACGCCACCACCGCGTTTGCTAAAGTCGGGTCGGTTTTACCCGCCGACGGATGCACCGCCAAAAACGGCGGTTTGTCGATAACCAGCAGGTACGCGTCTTCGTACGCGACGGTAAGCGGGATATCCGCAGGCTCAATACGCACGGCGTCGGTCGGCATACAGATTTTTACCGTTTGCCCCGCTGTCACACGGTCAATGGTGCGCTTGTGTTCACCGTCCACCGTGATGCCGTTTTCTACGCGTTTGAGTTTTACCACCATACGCCACGAAAGACCGCAACCCTGCCGTAAAAAGTTTTGTACCGTCTGACCGTCAAAGGCGTTCGGCACGGTATATGTAAAAGTTCCCACCGAATTCCCCCTTTTTGTTCGGTCACCCGTATATTGTACCAAAATCATCATATAAAGTCAATAAACTTGAAATTTGTCAAAAGGTGTGGTATACTATACTATGTTTGAAAAAAACACCGAGGTGACAAGAGCAATCCTAACCCGTCTCAAAGCATATCCTTGTCCTGCTCTGGCGACGGGAATTTTAAAAAGAGCGGATTTTCGAGTCAACCGAGGCAAAAACGCAGCGAATACTGTGTGTATTCGCGAGTATTTTAACGACGGGTGAACGGAAATCCGCCTTTTTAAAACGGGTTGGATTTCTCTTTTCACCTCCTTTGAAAGGATGATATACTATGGCAAAAAATATTGTTTTATGCGCTGACAGCACCTGCGACTTAGGTCCTGAACTTATCGAAAAATACGGGGTACACATCTATCCCTTACACGTTCTTGTGGACGGTGAGCCGCACAGTGACGGCGTAGACATCACCCCCGACGACATTTATGCTACCTATGCAGAAAAAGGTATTCTGCCTAAAACCGCGGCGGTTGCCCCTGCGGAATATATCGATTTCTTCAAACCGCTGGTTGACGCGGGCAATGAAGTCATTCATATCAGTCTGGGTTCCGCGTTGTCCTCGTCTCATAACAACTGCCGTCTTGCTTCTATGGAATTGGACGGCGTGTATGCGGTGGACAGCCGCAACCTTTCTACCGGTTCGGGTCTTTTGGTTATCGAAGCGGCAGAACGCATCGCCAAAGGTATGGCGGCGGCGGATATCGTCGAAGAACTCAACGAAATTGCCGGTCGCGTCAGCGCCAGTTTTGTTATCAACGACCTGGAATTCTTGCACAAAGGCGGCAGATGCTCTGCGCTGGCGATGTTCGGTGCTAACGTGCTGAAACTGAAACCGTCCATTAAAGTGGATAATGCAGACGGTTCTATGGGCGTGGATAAAAAATTCCGCGGCACCTTTGAAAAAGCGATGTCCGATTATATCGCGGACCAGTTAAAAGACCGTACCGACATTGACACCCGCCGCATTTTCATCACCCATTCGGGCGTTTCGGAAGAACGTCTTGCTTTGGCGAAAGAATTGGTAGAACAGTACGGCAACTTTGATGAAATTCTCATCACCCGCGCAGGTTGTACCATTTCGGCGCATTGCGGTCCGAATACCTTGGGCGTACTGTTCATCACCAAATAAAGAAGGTGCAAACAATGAAAAAACTTGAAGAATACGTAACCAGTATCCCCGATTTTCCCGAGCCGGGTATCATTTTCCGTGACGTAACCACCATTTTGCAGGATGCGGACGGTTTGCAGTTAGCTATCAACGGTTTGCAGGATGCGGTGAAAGGGCTCGATTTTGATGTTATTGCAGGTACAGAGTCCCGCGGCTTTATTTTCGGCATGCCGCTTGCATATAATCTGAAAAAACCGTTTGTGCTTATCCGCAAAAAAGGCAAATTGCCCCGCGAAACGGTGGAAAAAGAATACGAGTTAGAATACGGTACCGCCACCATTGAAATCCATAAAGACGCCATCCAAAAAGGGCAGAAAGTGCTTCTTGTAGACGACCTTATCGCTACGGGCGGCACCATTCAGGCCGCCGCCGAACTTATCGAAGAACTGGGCGGCGAAGTGGTGAAAATCGTGTTTATTATGGAACTCGCCGGCTTAAACGGCAGAGAAAAGCTCAAAAAATACGACGTTACATCCCTTATCTGTTACGAAGGTAAATAATGAAAACGGCCCCAAGCAATCGCTTGGGGCCGTTTTTTATACTTCTACTGTATCATCCAAATGCAAAGAATACAACACCGTTTCTTTGACGGGTTTAGACAGCGTTTGTTGCAACGCTTGACGGTAAATTTCCAACTGCTTTTGATAACGGTTGCGCAACGTGTCCGCATCTTTTACGCGGTCGGTCTTATAGTCCACGATAACCAATTCGCCGTTTTCTTCAAACACACAGTCGGCGATACCTTGTACAATAAGCGTTTCGTCCGCCAATGCAGACAGCGCGGGGTCTAAAGCCGCCACCGACAGCGGTACGGTAAACGCATATTCCCGCCACACAGCGTCCGCTTTACACAGTCTTGCATACAACGGATGTGCAAAAAACGCACGGATATGCGCCATATCCAACACATCCCGTGCCGCCACCGACAAAAAGCCGTCCGCCAACAAACGGTCCGCTTCTTTTTCGGGGTCGCGCGCCGCCGCCGCGAAGTCGGCAAACTGCATAAAAGTATGCAATGCCGTGCCTTTTTCGGCAGGGGTAAGACCCGCTTCGTTGAGAAAAGCGGGACGGGCGGTTGCCACAAACGCGCCGCTCGTTTCACGGTGTGCCAGTTCCGATGCCGCCACCTTTACGGGGACGCTGCCAAGCGCCGCATAATCATAAGCAAAAGATATCCGTTCGTAAATATGCTCTGCGGTCACCGTTTGGGTGGGTGTCGGTGGTTTGTCGGTAACCTGAGCGGCATCGTCCATATCCAGATACGCCCCCGCATCCAACCATTGCACGGTAAGCGGCGCTTTGGCGGGCAAGGTTTCTACGTCAACGGCGTTACCGATATGCCGCAACAGGTGCGCATCGGGATGCCGAAACAGCGCCGCTAACAGCCATTCACCGACACTGCCCATTTCCATCAGCGCCGCGGCAGATATACACGGTGTCTGCGGTACAAATTTCGCTAATTTCGCCACGTATTTTTCCAAACGGTAGTTAGCATACACGCAAATCAATTTATCTTTTGCACGGGTCAACGCCACGTACAAAAGGCGGGCTTCTTCGGCATATTCCGTGTACCGTTTAGCAAGTTCCACACCGTGAAACGCGGCAGTCTTTTGGGTTTCGGCAACGTCGTCATCGTATGCACACACCGCCGCGCCTGCCGCTGTGTGCATACAAAACACTTCGGTAGACGCATCTTCACGGATGCTTTTTGTCATATTCGCCAGAATAACGATAGGGAATTCCAGTCCCTTTGACCCGTGAATGGTCATAATGGAAACGGCATTCGCCTGCCCTGCAGGGTGCGGCGCTTCCATATCGGGATGTTCGGCTTCCATACGGTCTATAAACCGCACAAATGCCGACAATCCGCGAAAACCGTTTTGTTCATATCCGCGTGCCATTTCTACCAGACCGCGCAGGTTTGCCACTTTCTGCATACCGTCGGCATCCGCCGCCGCAAACAGCAACATACCCGTATCTTCATACAAACGGTTGATAAAATCTTCTGCACTTTCGGTTGCCGCCAAACGACGATAGTGGCGTAGCAAAGTTAAAAAGTCGGTAATTTTCCCGCGTAAAGACGGCGCGATATCGCCTTGTTCCGCTATCAGCAACGCCGTATACAACGGCACTTGTCGGCTATCCGCCTGCCTTGCACATACACGTATCTGCGCGCACTCATCAGCGGTGAATCCCACCACAGACGACACCATTACCGCCATAAGCGGTATATCCAACAACGGATTATCCACCGCGCGTAAAAAGCTCAACGCCAGCCCTACTTCATCCGCCGCAAACAGCGGTAGCGTTTTGTCTTTTTGTACGGGAATACCCTTTTCCTTTAACGCTTCGGCAAAGGAGATCGGGCGTGTACCGCGTCCGCGCAACAAAATACAAATATCTTTGTACTGTACGGGTCGGCGTATGCTTTCTCCCGTTTCTTTGTCCTTATCGGTCACCCAACCGTTCTTTAAAAGGTCTGCGATCCGCTCGGCAATAATACGCGCTTCCAGCACTTCTGCTTTGAGTTCGGATGCGGAAAACGTATCGTCTGCCAAGAGAATTTCCATTTCAGAAACACCCTTTGCATCGGTAGCGCCGTGCACCAATTCTTCGCCGTCTCGGTATTCGATACCGCAAAAAGCGGCGGTCATCACCTGATTACACACGAAATTGACCATTTCGGTCACTTCTTCGCGGGAACGGAAATTTCTGTCCAAAGTAATACACGCAGGGAACGTTTTGCCGTCGTATTTAGCAAAAGCGGCTTTTTTATCCAAGAAGATCTGCGGATTTGCCTGACGGAAACCGTAGATGCTTTGCTTGACGTCACCTACAAAAAAGGCGGTATTGGTATCTGCACCCAACATACGGAAAATGGTGTCCTGCGCTTGGTTGGTATCCTGATACTCGTCTACGTAAATTTCGGTATATTTTGCCGCTGTTTCCCGTGCCAATTGGGTGGGCTCACCCGTCTGTTCATCACACAACAGCCGCAAGGTAACATGTTCCAGATCGTTAAAGTCTAACCAGCCGTTTTCCCGCTTTTTAGCGGCAAACCGTTCGGTAAACGTCTCGACCAATCCATACAACGCCTGCAACACGGGGGCGGTGGTCGCCAAAAGTGCTTTTTCTTCCGCTTCACTGCGTGCAAACAGCGCTTTTAGTTCTTTTATCACCGCTTTTATCAAATCCCATGCATCTTCTATCGGCTCTAACACCGGCGGGTCAACGTCCTTTTTACCCGCCAAGGTCGGCGGTTGTACCGCTTCTATTGCCCGTTTGCAGTCGTCCCAACCGTTATGCGTATCTGCCAGTACAAGCGCGGCGTTTTGGATAACGGCAGGGAGTACCCCTACCCGCGCATAAAACTTGTCGTACTGCTCCATTGTCGCCAACGGCGCTACCGCTTTTGCGACACACTCTTCCGCAAACAGCAATTTCGTTTTCGCGTATTCGCGCATCTGTTGTCCCCACGTCGTTTCCAAAAGCGGTTTTTCTGCCGCAGGGATTGCGCACGCTTTGCGCAACCACTGTAACGGGAACGGTTGCGCCTGAATCGCTTCGTACACTTTCAAAATGCGGTCGCGGATGTTGCGATCATGGCGGGCGGCGCCGTTTAAAATTTTGCAAAGGGTAAGAAAACCGTTTTCCGACGCCGCATAAAAAATCTCCAGCGTTTCATCCAACGCTTCCGCTTGTAACAGTTTTACAGCATTCTCCTCTGCAACGGTAAAGCGCGGAGAAATACCTGCCGCTTCAAAATTTTCCCGTAAAAACGCCGTGCAAAATCCGTGAATGGTAGAAATCTGCGCCGACGGCAACAACATCTGTTGCCGCGCCAAATGTAAATTATCGGGGTCTTGTGCGATACTTTCTGCCAACCGCTTGGCAAGACGCTGTTTCATTTCAGCCGCCGCCGCTTGGGTAAAGGTCACTATCAGTAAACGGTCAATGTCAACGGGGGACAGTTTATCCGCCATACGGGTAGCCACGCGTTCGATCAGCACAGCGGTCTTACCCGACCCTGCCGCTGCGGAAACCAACACGGTACCGCCGCGCGCATCAATACAATTTTGCTGTGCAACAGTCCATTCCATTGCCGTTCACCTCCTCGATATACGCAAACACTTCTTCGGGTGTGCGCTTTGTAACGTTTGTAAACGGGTCTTCGTCCTTACGCCGACAGATACGGCGGTACGCACAGTAACGGCAGGACAAGTCTTTCTCTGTACCCGTAGGCACAGCGGCAATATCCCCGTCTAACAAGCGTGTCGCCATACGACCCAGCAACGCTTCTGCATACGTTTGTATCGTTTCAAAATCCCCGTAGGATGCAACACTGCTGTTATCTGCAATGTTGCCGTCTTTGAGAGATGCAGGGATAAAAATGCCCTTGCCGTCCCGCTCCATAGCGGTCAACACCCCTGCATCACGTACCAGCAACCCGTTCATACGCAACGCTTTTAACTTCTTTTCCCCTATCGGCATCACGGGTGCGTCGCTTGCCGACAGATACAGCACGCCCGCAGGTTTTGCGGTGTCGCTCTCATACCGTGCAGCCGCTTCTTTACACACGGCAAACAGGTAAATGAGCATCTGCATATTCAACCCGTACGGTAAATCGTCCAGACTAAACGTTTTTTTACCCGTTTTATAATCCACCACCCGCACAAACACTTGTCCGTCGCGGCGGTACAGATCTATACGGTCCACTTTGCCGGTCAAATGCACCGTACCCTTGCCGTTTTCCAACGTTACCGACGGTGCCGCCACACCGCCTTCCCCGCCGATAGACAACTCATATTCTGTGGGTTTAAATTCGCTTTGTGCCATTTCGTTGACCACAAACCACAACAATGAAAAAGCGGTATTTTCCACCAGCGACATCAGATAGCGGAACCGTGCGGTCTTATCCTCCATACCGCCCAATTCCGTTTCCACGTATTCCAGTAACAACGCGTGGATACGGGTACGCATCGTGGGGATATCCGCCACGGTAGGCGGCGCGGTGCAACCCACGTATAAAGGTAGCAGTTTTTCCAGTACGTAGTGAGAAAACGTACCGAAATTTCTGGCATCAATATCTGCTAAACGGCGTTCCTGCAACTGCATACCGTAGTCACAGAAATAGGAAAACGGGCAACTATGGAAACTGTCCAACTGGGACGACGACAACCACATATCCCGTCCGAAAAGACCTGCCGCCGTATCCGCGGACAAGGTAAAGGCGGGCATTTTCGCGGCGCTATCCATACGGTCAAGCAGTTTCGCACTTTCAGGTAAGCGGGTGATCGCCGCTTGCAGCACCGCCGACAAATTGCTGTCAGCGGTGGTGGCAAACCGTGCCACCGCATCCGCCGCCGATTCAATATCGCTGCCGTCTGCCGCTTCACATACGCCTTTGGTATGCTTTGGCAAAATGCGGTCGATATTTTCCACGATAGCGGAAGGCAACAGTTTTTCGCCGCCGTGGAACAAGGTGTAAAATACAAATAGACGTTCTGACGGTGCCGCTACAGCCGTATACGCAAAAAAGCGTTCTTCTTCCGCTTTTTGCAAACGCCCTGCCGACAGACGGATGTCATTCCCTTCCAGTTCTTCCCGTTCGCGGTCGGTAAACAGATTGCCGCCTGCGGGATACGCGGGGAATACGCCTTCATTAGCACCGAGAATCAGCACCGCTTTCGGCGCGCGCACGCGCATATGGTCAGCGCTACCTACCTGCACCGCATCTAACCCTTGCGGTACGGCAGGTAAACGCAAAAGCCCTGCCGCCAGATGGAACAGATCAGCGTATCGACGCGCCGACAACGGCGTATCCGCAAACACCGTAGCAAAACGGTCCAGTAACAGCATCACGCTTTCCCAAAGGCGTGCGGTACATTCCGCCGCAAACGGTTCGCTGTCTTTCAAAAGAGCTTCGTACAAATGGCGTACCCCTTCATCTGCACGGACGTACGTATGGGTAAGATAGGTATATACGGCACGGGCAAACGTCTCACCGTTCACGCCGTCGCGCAACGCGGTTCTTAATGTGATAAGCGGAGAAATCAAGCGACGGCGGGTCTCTTCCAGAGATGCCAGCAAGTTTTCGTCTGACCGCCATTTTTCGGTAAGACCCGCAGTATTGGCGGTAAACGTTTCCTGCCACTTTTTGCCGTCTATCCGCCACATATACACGTAGTTTTCCAGCGCCGCAGTTTCCACTTCGTCAAACGGCAGAATACCGCTTTTACACATACGCAACAATTCTTCGGTCTGTAAGCCGTTTGCCGCAACACGCAACGCGGAAAGGCACACGCTGACCAGCGGCGCAGTATATACGTCCTGCGGCATATCCATATAAAACGGTACGTCTTCCCGCCGCAACGCTCGGTCTAAAATACCGCGGTAGCGGTCAAGATTACGCACCACTATCGCCACTTCACCCGCACGATAGCCGTTGTCGTGCAGTAAGCGGCGCACGGTGCGCGCCGCTAATGCACATTCAGCATAAATATCGGGGCACGCGGTGACGGTAACTGCATCTGTCGCCGCTTGCAAGGTGGCGGCACGCGGTAAAAACATATTCGCTTCTAACGTGCGCAACGTTTCGTTTTTCGCACGGTGGTTTTCGGCAAGCAACAGCGGTTGTTCCACCGTTGCCCCGTTTTCCGCCGCCACGTCCTGCAACTGCTGTAAGGTGCGTAACGCGGGCGCGAACAGACCGCCCACCCGTGCATCCTTTGCAGGTGCGGTCTTTTCCGCAGGCAAGGTGACGGTGACCGTCCCCGTTTTCATCAAATATCCCAAAATCTGCAGTTCGGGTACGGTAAAGCCCTTAAATCCGTCCACAAACACGGTAGCACCGCGCAAGCGTTCGCTGTCAGGCAGTTTTTCCACCAGAATATTTAATACGTCCTCAGGGTCAATGCCGCTGGTCAGCGACAAACTTTCGTAAATCTCCAACAGCGCCGCAAAATCGGCGGTTTTACTTTTCAGCGTACCGTCCGCAAGACCGTTTGCCGCCGCAGACAGTAACCGCGGGGTAATGCCGCATTGTTTACATTCGGATGCCAACGCCAACAAAGACGATATGTACGCGGTATCGTTAAGCCGTACCTTTTTGACATCCGGCTCACGGTTTTCGGGAGCCGTATGGATTTCTAACGCACGGCTCATAATCAGCGCACGGGTGATGTCGTCCATCACGGGATCGGCAATACCGCCCGTTTCACGAAACACCTTATCCGCCAAGCGGGTAAAGCTCAGCACTTCTACTTTCGCCGCATCGGTGACACCCAAACGCTGTAAAAGAGTGCGTTCGGTCTCAAAAGAAAACTGTTCGGGTACAAGGAAAATAAGCGGTTGCGTATCATTGGCAATCGCTTGTTGTATCTCCCTTAAAATATATTCGGTTTTGCCGCTTCCCGCGCGACCTACAATACACCGTAACATCTCGTCCCGCCTTTTTTACTGATATATATATAGTATACCATACCATTTGACAAAAGGAAACTATTTTCTTGCAGTACGGACAGAAAAATGGTATAGTAAAGAAAAGGAGAGTGCGCGTTATGAAGATTATCGATATTACCAAAGAATTGTTTTCTGCTCCCGTGTATCCGGGCGACCCGCGCCCCGAATTAGAACCCATCCACCGTATGCAGGACGGTGCAGGGTGTAATTTATCGGTACTGCACGCTTGTTTGCACAACGGTACGCATATGGATGCACCGCTCCATTTCTGCGCGGACGGCAAGGATATGGCGGCGGTAAATTTAGAAGATTGTATCGGTGAATGCAGTGTTGTGCAATGGGACGGCGAACTGTACGGCGCAGACGTCGAAAAAATGTTGCCCGCTTTACGCCCGCGGGTACTGTTTAAAGGGAACGTGCAGATATCCCAGAGCGCCGCTTTTGTGTTGTCCGACAGCCAAATTACATTGGTAGGTGTCGAATCCCAAACGGTAGAGCCGGACGGCGGCGACGGTAGCGTACACCGCCAGTTGCTCGGTAACAATGTTATAGCGTTGGAAGGTCTTGATCTTTCGAAAGTAGAAGAAGGCACGTATTTTTTATTCGCCGCGCCGTTAAAGATTGACGGTGCCGACGGCACCCCCGTCCGCGCGATTTTGTTGGAGAGACAGTAAAAATGGAGAATACACCGCGTAATGCCTTTCCAAAGCGAAAAAATCCCCGCCTTAAACATTTTGATTACAACACACCCTGCGCATATTTTATCACCTTTTGTACGTGCCACAGGAAAAATATACTTTCCCGTATCGTAGGGGCGATTCACGAATCGCCCGTCATACAATTATCTGCCTACGGAAAAATCGCTGATAAGGTTATCCGTAATATCCCACCACACCTTCAAGTGCGTATAGAATACTTTGTCATTATGCCAAATCATATTCATCTTGTTGTTACCATTCCTGATTGTGATACAGTACGGGCGATTCGTGAATCGCCCCTACGCGGTCGGGCCATTATCTCTAAAACGGTCGGATACATTAAAATGAATATATCCAAAGAGATACATCAACGGTTTGGTGATGCCACCGTGTGGCAACGCGGTTTTCACGACCATATCATTCGCAACGAGCAACATTATCTGCAAATAGCCACCTACGTTCAAGAAAATCCGTTGCGTTGGCAGCAAGATTGTTTTTATTGTCCCGAAAAATAAAAAGCGATGACGTTTTACGCCTGAAGTAGTCAATAGTTAGTAGACACAAAAAAGGAAAGAATTAAGTTGCCAGTTCAAGCCTGTATTGGACTGGCGGTTTTCTTTTAAGTTTTCGAACAGGACGTATGTAATTGAAGTAGTAAACGGTATCAGCAACGGTTT
>JAZPXM010000179.1:0-2333 GCA_045543675.1 Acutalibacteraceae bacterium | reverse complement strand
AGGGTGGAAAGGCGAGGTAAGAGCTCACCGGCGTACAGGAGACTGTACGGCCCTGCAAACCCTATCCGGGGCAACGCCGTCTGGAACGATACATTGGCCCGATGTGTTCCGAAGGGCGGCTTGAGCTGTCTGGCAACAGGCAGTCGAGATAGATGACTGTTCACGACAGAACTCGGCTTACAGGTTCTCTCAACTACCGTATAAAATACGTGTATTATCTGACAGAAAGGATGCTGTACTATGGAAATTACCAAAACCACCATTATCGGCGATATTCTCGATATGGATCCCACCACCGCTCCCTATTTCTTGGAAATGGGTATGCATTGTTTGGGCTGCCCGTCTGCAAGAGGCGAAACCCTGGAGCAGGCGTGTATGGTACACGGCGTTGACTGTGACGCTTTGGTTGCCAAGATCAACGCACATTTGGCGGGTAAATAATGGGAAAGCGTTACATCGGCGATGTAACGCTTTTTTCAAAAAAGGTGATACGATGATTAGCAAACGACTCGGTTCGATTGCCGCTATGGTGCGCCGCGACAGCCGCGTTGCCGATATCGGCACCGACCACGGTCTTTTACCGATATATTTAATAGAACAACACATTGCGCCCGCGGTGATTGCCACCGATATCGGCGTCTCCCCTGCCGCCGTAGCGCGCAAAAACGTGGATGCGGCAGGACTTGGTAACAGCATTGCCGTGCGGGTAGGTGACGGTCTTGCGCCCCTTTCCCCCAACGATGTTGACGACATTGTGATTGCGGGTATGGGCGGCGAGACGATAGCGGACATTCTGCAAGCCACACCGTGGATAAAACATCCGCGCTATCGCTTGATTTTGCAACCGATGACCCACGCGGAAGCGGTGCACGGTTGGTTATTACAAAACGGCTTCTCCATTCGCGAAGAGCAGTTTTTGGAAGATGCGGGCAGAAATTACATACTGCTGTATGCGGAATTTACAAACGCCCCCGTTAACACCGACCCCGTTGCCGTCTGGTGCGGCGCGCTTACGGCAGAACAAGGACGTCCGTACTTTTTAAAATGTGCCAAGCACTTAGACAAATGCGCGGCAGGGTGTATCGCGCGTGGCGAAGAGCAAGAAGCGAAAACCCTACGCGATTTAGCTGAAAAATTACGAAATTTGTGAGGAAACAGTATGCTTTTACAAGATATTCTCGCGTTTTTTGAACAAAAAGCGCCTAAAATAACCGCAGAAGAGTGGGACAACGTCGGATTGCTGGTAGATTGCGGGCACACAAATATCTCCAAAGCGGTGGTGGCATTGGATGCCACGTCCGCCGCTTTGGCGTTTGCCGCAGAAAACGGTGCTCAACTGCTTGTTACCCATCATCCCATTATCTTTTCGCCGCTAACCGTGCTTTCTCACACCCACCCCGCCGCCGTGGCACTCACAAGCGGTGTTTCGGTGCTGTCATTACACACCAACTTAGACAAAGCGGCAGGCGGTGTCAACGACACGTTGGCGGAAAAATTGGGATTACAAAATGTAGCGGTAACAGCGGACGGTATGACCCGTACGGGTACGCTCAGCGCCCCTCTTTGTGCCGCAGATTTTGCCGCGCTGTGTGCCGAAAAACTGGATACCCCCGTGACCTACTGCGGTAACAAGCAGGTGAAAACGGTTGCCGTTTGCGGTGGCAGTGCAGGTAGCGGTGTGTTCACCGCCACCGCCGATGCGTACGTAACAGGTGAAATCAAACACCACGAGTGGTTAGCGGCAAATGAAACAGGGCTTGTCGCTGTTGCGGCAGGACATTATGCCACCGAAAATCCCGTTGTGGATGCGCTTTGCAACTGGCTTTCGGGCACCGATATGACCATCTTACCTTTTTATGATCACGCACCCTACAAAGGAGTATAAGTTATGGCATTAGACGGTATGTATCTGTCTTGTCTTGCGCGGGAACTCGACGCAGGACTGACCGATACACGCATAGACAAAATCTTTCAACCGACCCGCGAAGAACTGGTTATTGCGTTTCGCGGGCGGGAGAAAAACTATAAACTGTATATTTCTGCAAGGGTCAATTCACCGCGCATCCATTTTACCGACATCCGATTAGAAAACCCGAAAGTACCGCCGATGTTTTGTATGTTATTGCGCAAGCGCTTGACGGGCGGACGTTTTGTCGGTATCCGTCAAAAGGGATTGGAACGCGCCGTGTATCTTGATTTTGACTGTGTTAACGAGCTCGGCGATATCGTAAGGCAGACGATAGCGGCGGAATTGATGGGCAAACACAGTAACATCATCCTTATTGACGAAAATGACAAGGTGGTGGATGCAGTCAAACGGGTGGACCTCAGTA
>JAZPXM010000178.1:0-12713 GCA_045543675.1 Acutalibacteraceae bacterium | reverse complement strand
CCCAAAAGCAATCGGGAGCCTTGATATTAGATTCTAAAAATTTTTCATTTTTTTCATAATGTGATATAACAATGCACGTCCGGCGGTAATGTCGGACGTGCATTTTCGCAATAAAATGTTTCCAATCCGGGACGTACCATATAGACATTCATTATAGGGTAATGATGATTCACCGTCGCTATCTTATTTTTGCAAGGAAACCAACTTTTTTGAAATTACATCACAATTCCATAACAAAAATAATGTATAATACAATTGAGGTGAGCTGTATGGTTGAAAACAAACGCTGTATTTTAATTGCAGACGACGAGCCGAAGATGGTTCGGGCATTGCGGTGCTTATCATCGGTGTGCTGATTGCGCTGGTGGTGTCAAAGACGATTTCTAAGCCCATCACTAATATAGAATCGGTATCCAAAAGAATTGCAACGTTAGACTTTTCCTGCACCGCAGACGAGTATGACTCAACGACAGAAATTGCAAGTCTTGCGGGTAGTATAAACCAAATGTCACGTCGGCTTGACCAAAGTATGCGAGATTTAACCGCCGCCAATGAGCAGTTGCAGAAGGATATTGAATATAAAAATAAAATTGAAGGCTACCGCCGAGAGTTTATTGCTTCCGTTTCCCACGAAATGAAAACACCGCTTGCTCTTTTGCAGATTTATACAGAAAATCTGAAGAACAACATTCACGGCATTGACCGAGATTATTACTGCGACACCTTTCGTTGTGTGGACTATTCGGCTTCTTTTAAAGAAACAGCATAATTCTTGAAACCTTTTGCATAAACAGATGTTTCTACCTGCATTAAGATACGCAATTCCAACCGTTCTACGCCTGCTTTTACGGTGAAAGGACAGATAAGGGGTTTATTATTTGTTGCTTCTGCGCTTTCAAAAATCCGTTCGCCGTTGACGTAGATTTCTGCAGTTTTGAAACGCACGGCATCAAATTCCAAACAGAACGTGCGGTCAATGTCGCTTGGGGTTACAGTAGGCAACGCGCGGAAAATGCGCCAACCACTTTTGAAGTCGGTGGGATAGCCTTCTGTGCCGACACCCGTGGGCGGGGTAAAGGAGTTCTGGTTATCGTCGTTTAACACAACAAGCGGATCGGGACGCTGTTCGGTAACATCCGATTGGGTAATGCCGCCTATATAGAAGTTGCCGATACTGTCAATAAACGGCGCCGCTTTTACGGGAATAATGGCAGGTGCAAACTCTGCCGTCTCCAATTTATCGCCCATTACACGAATTTTTAACGTTTTGGCATGGGGCAATGCGCGGATAATGGCTTGACAATGCCCTGCGAACAAATTGCGTTCGGGGATGCAATCCAATTCGTGGCTGTTAGGATCGCCGTTGCCGACGCCGAGTAATACACCGTCGCCTTCAATTTCAAAATGCAGGTGATTTGTAGCGGTGGGCACTTCCCGTCCGCGACTGTCTACCACAGAGCAGTTGACAATCACTACGTCCTGCCCGTCGTCGGTCACATAATCGCGGTAGGTGTCAATTTTAATGGCGCGGGGTTTGCCGACGGTACGCTGTACGTCGCGTGCAACACATTTGCCGTTTCTGTACGCTTTTGCTTCGATGCGGCCTTTTTGGAACGGCACTTCCCACATAGGCTGGTTGCAAACGTCGGCGGCTTTTCTGCCGAGAGATACGCCGTTCACAAACAGTTCTGCTTCATCGCAGTTGGTGATTGCCACCACACGTACCGTTTCACCCGCCGTCCAGTTCCAATGCGGCATCAGATGTACCATCGGTTTGGTGGTGAAACACGCCTTGTTATAATAGAAAGATTCTTTCGCAAAACCGCAGGTATCCATAATACCAAACTGTGAAGATACCGACGGCCACTTAAATGGGGTAGGTTCACCGCGATAATCAAAGCCGGTCCAGATGAAAATCCCTGCAAAATAATCGTTCTTGCGGGTGAAATCCCAGGTTGCTTTAATGCTCTGTCCCCACGGCACCACTTCTTCACCGTCATACTGAGACAGCACCTGCGCATTTTCTTTGTCGGATGTGTAACAGCCGCGGGTGGTTATGGCACTATTGTTTTCTGAGCCAATAATCGGACGATTGGGGTGATCCGTATGGATTTTGGCGATGTTCGGAATGCTGTAGTTGACACCGATGACATCCATATATGCACCCGCGCCCTCATGGCTGATAAACGAAGCATTTATGGCGCCGGTAATGAGACGGCTGTCGTCTAACTGTTCTACCGTCTTTTTCATATGGCGGAAAATGCGCGCACCCTCTTCGACGTTTTGCAACGGTTCTTCGTTGAACAGAGAATAGAATATCACCGACGGATGGTTACAGTCGCGTTTGACCATAATGCGCACAAAATCTAACACTTCGTCGCGGCTTTCAAAACGGCGGTTTTCGTCCATCACAATAAGACCGAGTTCGTCACACGCGTCTAATACTTCTTTGGCGGGAAGATTGTGGGAGGCACGGTACGCGTTGCACCCCAAATCCTTTAAGCGCTGTATGCGGTAATACTGTACCGTGTCGGGCACGGCAACACCGACGCCCGCGTGGTCTTGATGACAACATACACCTTTGATCTTCAGAGGACGGTCATTCAGGAAAAAGCCTTTGTCGGGATCCATATAGAACGTACGGAAACCGATGCGCACGGTGTCGCTGTCGATAATCGCGTCGCCCTTTACAACTTCGACCTGCAAATCGTATAATTTCGGGTTATCCACATCCCAACGGGTAGGGCGGGACACCGCAAGTTTTTGTTTGGCATCTACGGCAGTAAGCCCTGCTACTACCGTAAGGGGAGAGATGCTTTGTGCTATGACGGCATCTCCGTCAAAAAGGGTGGCACGTACGCAGGCGGCGTCATCTTCGTACTCACGGTTTTCCAATGTGGTAGTAAGGTCTACAAACCAACTGTTTTTAGTACCCTTCTTAAGTACGGGTTTTGCAAAAATGCCGTTATGCGCGATATGTAACTTGTCGGTAGCGTATAATTTTACGTGACGGTAGATGCCCGCGCCCTCATACCACCAACCTTCTGATTCGAAGCCGTTAATATACACGGCCAGCACGTTGGGTCTGCCGTCAAAATACGCGCGGTCGGTGATATCAAAGGTGGTTTCGGTATACGCACTATGGGTACGCGCCATTAAAGAACCGTTAAAATAAAACGTCGCGGCGGTAGCGGTACCTTCAAAACATACGGTCAACGCTTTGCCTTTCAGTTCTTCGTCTAAAGTAAACACTTTGCGGTACCAAGCGTTGCCACGTTCACGGTAGCCGCCGGAGTGCAGATGGTCAGGTCCCATTTCGCTTTCTGCGATATAGTCGTGCGGCAGATCAAGCAAACGCCAATCGGCGTCCGCGTACTCTTTTGCCGCGCCGCCGGTAGCGGCACCAGACTTACTGCTTTGATAGGATGCGGTGTGGGAGTTCACCTTTTGTTCGTCTAAATCACCGCGGTGAAACCGCCAACCAAAATCTAAATTATATACTGTACGCATAAGAAACTACCTCCTTTATTCTCTCCGCCTTTACAATATCACAGCGGATGCAAAAAAGCAACAAAGAAAGGCAAAAAAACCACCTAAAAAAGCGAGCGCTTCGTTAGGTGGTTTTTGGGTGATTTAATATTGAGAAACAGCGTCTTTGAGATAGGGCGCATCGTCGGAAACTTTGTTAACGTGCGGGCAACCTGTTTCTTCGCGGTACACGGGATTTAAGAAACGTACCGCATTTTTGATGATGGTCTGTACAGACGGTTGATAGAAAGTGGGGTAGGACTCATGGCCCGGCTGGAAGTAGAAAATCTTGCCGTTGCCGCGTTCATACAGACAACCCGAACGGAACACTTCGCCGCCGCTGAAATTACCGATGAGTAACAGTTTGTCGGGAGTGGGAATAACAAAGGGTTCACCGTAGGTTTCTTCCGCTTCCAATTCAAAGTAGCGGTCAATGCCTTTGGTGATAGGATGAGACGGTTCGATGACCCACAACACTTCGTGGTCATCCGATTCACGCCAACAAAGGTGACAAGAAGTGCCGAGCAAGTAGCGGAACGGTTTTGAGTGGTGTGCGGAATGTAAGCAGATAAGACCCATACCGCTAAGGACGGCATCTCTTACAAGAAATGCCACTTCGTCGGGCACCAAATGATGCCGCATATGTCCCCACCAGATAAGTACATCGGTTTCGTCCAATACTTCTTTGGTGATACCGCAGTTTTCATCATCCAAAGTAGCAGTTTTTACAACAATGTCCTCTTCCTTGCCGAGAAAATCGGCAATCGCCGCATGAATACCGTTAGGATATACCTCGGCAATGCGTTCTTCGGCGCGCTCATGATAAAATTCATTCCAAACCAGTACGCGAATCAAAATACATACCTCCATTTTTTACTGGATTTTCCATTTTTATTATAGACAACCGTGTGAGAATATGCTACTATTTTTTTGCAAGAAAATATCGTTTTTTTGTCATTGGAGGAATACCATATGGCGTTTTATGAGGCAAAGGGTAAGCGGAACGGCGTTACGATGCCGATTCAGTGTATGCGACAGACGTTGCGCAATAACGGACGTGCCGCTGTGCGGTTGCACTATCACGAATATACCGAATTATTGTTCGCATTGGACGGAGAAGGCGTGGTTTACGTCGGCGATATCGTGTATCCTTTTAAGGCGGGGGATATGATCGTTGTGCCGACAGGAGAACCGCACGACGTGCGTGTGCCGGAAGGGCATCTCATACAGATCGTAGTACAGTTTTTGCCGCAAGTACTACGTGCGGACGAAGAAACGTTTTCGGAATACGGTTATATGACACTGTTGCTGGAAAACACGGCAGACCACCAGTTGCACTTCACTGACGAAGATTTAGGGGACACCGATATACCCAATTTGTTCGCACACTTAATACAAGAATGGGATGCGCAAAAATTCGGATATGAATTGAGTTTGCGTGCGGACGTTACGCTGATCTATCTGCATATTTTACGCGGTTGGCGCAAAAACAACCTGTCTTTGATGCAATCTATTAAGGAAGAAGGACAATACGAACTGATACAAAACGCCGTTGCGTATGTCAAAGAGCATTATGCTGACCTTACCGAGACGGAAGTGGCTACTGCGTGCGGCGTGAGCACGGCGTACTTTTCCCGTGTATTTAAACGGGCAATGAATGCATCGTTTTCGTCTTATTTGGCAGGCGTGCGGTTGCGCGAAGCGCGGCGGTTACTGCTCCTTACCGACCGCAGTGTGACCGATATTGCACAAACGGTAGGGTTTTCTACCGCATCGTATTTTATCAGTTTGTTTCGCAAAGAACAAAATATGACCCCGTATCAATATCGCCGCGCAAACCGCGGATAAAGAGAAAACACCCGCCGTACGGGAGTTGCGGTTAGGGATTGATGACAATTATACCAGCAACGTAGGGCAGGGGTTTACTCCTGCCGTTAACACAACAATGTGCTATGTTCGACAAACGGAAGGAGCAAGCCCCTTCCCTACAATGCCCCATAAATTTCTACAAAAAGACAAGAGAGAATGTACCACTTATGATACATTCTCTCTATTTTTATCCCTATGACCACCCGCCGTAAGGCGGGTGTTTTCTGTGTTTGCACCACACACAACATATTGTGGTTTTTGATCGGGTAAGACATTGTATTTTTGGGGCAAACGGTAAAAATATACCGAGAAATGTATTGAAATACGGTGTTTCACACGGTATTTTCGGTCGAAATGCGGTGAATATTGACTTCTTGCCTGTGAAACAATATATTCCAATGAATTTTTATTCAAGCACAATATATTGTGTTTTAGGGTTGACAAACACTATATATGATGTTACAATAATTTCTGCACCCACTAAATGACGAGAGAGGTTTGGCAATGAACATTCAAGGGTTTCAAAAAATGACGTTGCTGGACTTTCCGGGGCAGGTTGCGTGTACGGTTTTTACCGGCGGATGCAATCTGCGGTGCCCTTTTTGTCATAACGGTGGTTTGGTACGTACCCCGACCATGTATGTGAATCGAGAAGAAGAGGTTCTTTCGTTTCTTAAAAAACGGCGTGGGATCATAGACGGTGTGTGTGTGACCGGCGGCGAGCCGTTGTTGCAACCCGATTTGACAGAGTTTCTGCGTACCGCCAAAGAATTAGGGTATCTTGTGAAATTGGATACCAACGGCAGTCTGCCCGACAGACTGCGCCGTCTGCTCGCTACGGGATACGTAGATTACGTGGCGATGGACGTTAAAAACTCTTTGAAGCATTATGCGAAAGCTATCGGCGGGGACACCGATGCGGCTATCTTCAAAGAGAGTATTGATCTTTTAAAAAGCGGTGTGGTGCCGCACGAATTCCGCACCACCGTGGTAAAAGGGATCCATACAGCGGCGGATATTGAAGATATCGCCAAAATGTTAGGGGAAAACGAATTGTTTTTCCTGCAAACCTTCAAAGATTCGGGCGATCTGCTCGGCGAGGGTTGTGATGCATTCTCTGCACAAGAGATGCACGCTTTTTTAGAAATTGCGAAACAATACACACCGAAAGCCGCGTTGCGCGGCACTGAGTAAAACGAAAAGGAGATTTGGAAATGTATCGGGTAAACAAACGAGACGGCAAAATTGCAGAGTTTGATATTGCGAAAATTACCGACGCTATCAAAAAAGGTTTTGAAGCGTGTGAAAGAGAATTCAACGACAACATTATCGATTTCTTAGCGCTGAAAGTAACGGCGGATTTCGAGCCGAAAGTACATAACGGCGTTGTAGACGTGGAAGATATTCAGGACAGCGTGGAAACCGTGCTGGTGCAGGCGGGTTATGCAGATGTAGCCAAAGCGTACATCTTGTACCGCCGTCAGCGCGAAAAACTCCGCAATATGAAATCCACCATTCTGGACTACAAAGACCTTGTAGACCAGTACGTGAAAAATCTTGACTGGCGTGTAAAAGAAAATTCCACCGTTACCTATTCTGTCGGTGGTTTGATTCTTTCCAACTCGGGTGCTATCACCGCGAACTACTGGCTGTCCGAAATTTATGATGACGAAATTGCCAACGCGCACAAAAATGCGGATATTCATATCCACGATCTGTCTATGCTGACCGGTTACTGCGCAGGTTGGTCTTTAAAACAGCTTATCGAAGAAGGTTTGGGCGGCGTTGGCGGCAAAATCACTTCTGCGCCCGCAAAGCACTTGGCTACTCTGTGTAACCAAATGGTAAACTTCCTTGGCATTATGCAAAACGAATGGGCAGGCGCACAGGCGTTCTCCTCTTTCGATACCTATTTGGCGCCTTTCGTCAAAGCGGATAATTTGACCTACGATGCGGTGAAAAAATGCATCGAGTCCTTCATCTACGGTGTAAATACTCCCAGCCGTTGGGGTACGCAGGCGCCGTTTTCCAACGTTACGCTGGACTGGACCGTGCCGCATGACTTAGAAGACGAATACTGTATCGTCGGCGGCAAGCGTATGGATTTCAAATACGGCGATTGTAAAAAGGAAATGGATATGGTGAACAAAGCGTTCATCGAAATTATGATCGAAGGCGACGCAAACGGTCGTGGCTTCCAGTATCCGATTCCCACCTATTCCATCACCCGTGATTTTGACTGGTCCGATACCGAGAACAACCGTCTGTTGTTCGAAATGACCTCCAAATACGGTACGCCTTATTTCTCCAACTACGTGAACAGCGATATGGAACCCTCCGATGTGCGCAGTATGTGTTGCCGTTTGCGTTTGGATCTGCGCGAACTGCGCAAAAAATCCGGCGGTTTCTTCGGCAGCGGCGAATCCACCGGTTCTGTCGGTGTTGTTACCATTAATATGCCGCGTATTGCGTATCTGTCCGAAACGCCGGAAGAATTCTACAAACGTCTTGACCATATGATGGATATTGCGGCACGTTCTTTAAAGATCAAACGTACCATTATCACCAAGTTGCTGGATGAAGGTCTGTACCCCTACACCAAGCGTTATCTCGGCACGTTTGCAAACCACTTCTCCACTATCGGTCTGGTTGGTATGAACGAAGCCGGCTTAAACGCTAAATGGCTCCGCAAGGATATGACCCATCCCGAGACCCAGAAATTCTCGCAGGATGTTCTCAACCATATGCGTGAACGTCTGTCCGACTACCAGGAAATGTACGAAGATCTGTACAATCTGGAAGCAACGCCTGCGGAATCTACCGCGTTCCGTCTGGCAAAACACGACCGCAAATACTATCCCGATATCGTTTGCGCATCCGACGGGGAGACGCCCTACTACACCAACTCGTCTCACCTGCCTGTTGGGTATACCGACGACATCTTTACCGCGTTGGACATTCAGGACGAACTCCAGACCCTGTATACGTCGGGTACGGTGTTCCACGCTTACATCGACGAAAAACTGCCCGACTGGAAAGCGGCGGCAAACATTGTGCGTAAAATCGCGGAAAACTATCGTTTGCCGTACTATTCGCTGTCTCCCACATATTCGGTGTGTAAAGAACACGGCTATCTTGCCGGCGAACAGTTTACCTGCCCGCATTGCGGCAAAGAAGCGGAAGTGTACAGCCGTATCACCGGTTACTATCGTCCGGTTAAAAACTGGAACGTGGGTAAAGCGCAGGAATACAAAGAGCGCCGCACCTATAATATCGCGACTTCCGTGCTTACCCATGATGGTCCGCGCGGCGGCGTAGAAGAAACCGTAGAGCAGAACGCAAGCGTTCTGGCGGATGGTATCTATCTGTTTGCATCCGCAACCTGTCCCAACTGCAAGATTGCCGAAGCATTGTTGACCAAAGCGGATATCGGCTTCCAGAAACTGTTGGCGGAAGAAAACGTTGCGCTGACCGAGTCTCTCGGCATCAAGCAGGCGCCGACGCTGGTTGTGGTTACCGACGGCGAAGCGGAAAAATATGTTTCCGTGGCAAACATCAAAAAGTTTATGCAGACTGTAAAATGCTAATATGTTCCATACGGGCGGCTTCTTGCCGCCCGTATTGGCAATTATGGAGTGGTAGTATGTACGATATTATTGTTATTGGCGCAGGCCCTGCGGGTCTTACCGCCGCATTATATGCCCGCCGTGCCGAAAAAAGTGTGTTGATTTTGGAAAAAGGCGCATTTGGCGGACAGATCACCTTTTCTCCGAAAGTGGAAAACTATCCCGCGTTTGAAAGTGTCAGCGGTACCGAACTTGCCGACAAAATGGTAGAGCAGGTATTGGCACAAGGTGCGGACGTGGAGGTGGAAACCGTTACGGGTATTACCGATAACGGCGACACCAAAACCGTATTGACCGAAGAGGGTAGTGCCTACGAATGTAAAGCGGTCATCATCGCATGCGGCGCGAAACACCGTCATTTGGGCGTGCCGAACGAAGAAAAATTTATCGGCGACGGTATTTCTTTCTGTGCGGTTTGTGACGGCGCATTTTACAAGAATAAAACGGTGGCGCTTGTCGGCGGCGGCAACTCTGCGTTGCAGGAAGCGATCTTGCTGAGTGAAAGTTGTAAAAAGGTATACGTACTGCAAAATCTTGATTTCCTGACGGGCGAGAAACGTTTGCAGGATATTCTGGCAAAACGCGGTAACGTAGAAATTATCACGGGTACTGTTGTTTCCGAAATTTTGGACGGTGACGTGTTTAGCGGCGCTGTGATAGAAAAGGTCGCAGACGGCAGTAAAGAAACGCTTATGCTGGACGGTATGTTTGTGGCTATCGGTCTTGTGCCTGAAAACACCGCATTCCAAAACGTGGTGGCGCTTGACGAGCGCGGCTACGCGGACGTTGACGAAGATTGCACCACCGCCACAGCGGGTGTGTTTGTGGCAGGTGACTGCCGCCGCAAAGCGGTGCGACAGGTGACCACCGCAACGGGGGACGGCGCAACTGCCGCTATCGCCGCTTGCAGATATATTGACGGGTATTGATTTTTAAACGGACGGGCAATGCCCGTAGTATTATGCATATCAAACAAAAGAGCAGATACACGGCTGTGTATCTGCTCTTTTCATTTATTTTTCCGTATCTAACGTAATCTCGCCATTTTCTTGCTCAAATGCTTTAATACATTGCCGAATGAGATATAAGATCTGTCCGTTGGCAGAACGTCCTTCGTATTTGGCGATATAATGTAATTTTCCGTGCAAAACGGGGTCTACTTCTATCCCAAGATGCTTATTTTCTTTATTTCTCACAAAAAACACCACCAAAATCTTAATTTAAGTTTATTTTAAGATTATTTTGTGGTATACTGTTGCAAGTATACTTAAAACAAGTATACTATTTTGTGGTAGGGGGACCATCGGTCGTCTGTAGTATGGTGTATATCAACAAAAGAGCAGATACACCGCTGTGTATCTGCTCTTTTGTTATTTTACCCAAACGGAGATTTTATTGGTGGTTAAACTGTCACCGCCGACGTAGATCTCAAATTCGCCTTTTTCTACGGTATAGGTGCCGTCTTCCAAATAGAAGCCGAGTTGTTGTTCACCTACCGTAAAGGTTACGGTTTTGGTCTCACCTGCTGTAATCAAGGTTTTTTCAAACCCTTTGAGTTCGCGCATCGGGCGGAGTAAGGATGCCGCTTTATCGCGGATGTACAACTGCACCGTTTCTTTGGCGTCGATATCACCTGTGTTGGTAACGTCCGCCGAAACGGTGAACATTTTACCGCCTTTCAGTTGCTGCAAGGAAAGGGTATTAGCAGAAACGGTGGGTGTGCCGTATGTAAACGTGGTGTAGGACAAACCGTAACCAAAGGGATATAACGGGTCACCTTTGCTGTCGACGTAACATTGGTTATACCCTTCGCCGTAGTAGTTCATACCGGTGGCGACCACGTTGTAGTACAGCGGAATTTGACCTGTTTTACGGGGCATAGTCATCGGCAGTTTGCCGCCGGGAACGACGTCGCCGAACAGCACGTCGCAGGTGGCTCTCGCGGTTTCGGAACCACCGTGCCACGCATACAGCACGGCATCCAACAAGTCGGTGACACCCTCTAACGCCAGCGGTCGTCCGCAGAAGAATACGCCGACCACTTTTTTGCCGCTTTGTTTTGCTTTTTTTACAAGTTCTACCTGCGCGCTGTCCAAAGAAATATCGGCAACGCAACGGTTTTCACCCGTCACGGCGTTACTTTCACCCAGCGCCAATACGATGACGTCTGCACTATCCGCCTGCATCAAGGTGCTGTCATATACCGCAAAGTCGCTTTCGTTGTACACGACATTTTTGCCGAGAACTTCTTGCATCGCTTCCAAAAGATGCGGTGTTTCTTCGGTAAGACCGTTTAACGTCCAACTACCCAAAAGCGCACGGCGTTCACGAACAAAGGGACCGCTGAGCAATACTTTTTGATCTTTGCTTAACGGTAAAACACCGTCGTTCTTGAGCAGCACCATGGAGTCCGCCGCCAAACGTCTCGCATTTGCAAGATGCGCCGTAAAATCTACGGGACGGCGCACGGAATAGGGGTTTTCAAACAAGCCTTTGGCAAATTTGATGCGCAGGACACGGCGCACGGCAAGGTCTATTGTTTCAACGGCAACATCGCCGTTTTCCGCCGCTTTTTCCAAGTGCTTGACGTAACCTTGTACCACCATATCCATATCCAACCCGGCGTTGATAGCGGTGGCGGCACAATCTGCTTCGGTTTCTGCTTGTCCGAAACGCAAAGCACGGGTAACCACACCCCAGTCGGCAACCACAAAACCGTCAAAACCCAACTGACCGCGCAGAATATCGGTCAAGTACTTCGGGGTGGTTTGTATAAACCGTCCGTTTATAGGGTTAAAAGAGGACATCACCGTGCCAACGCCTGCCTCCACAGCGGCGCGGAATGCAGGCAGATACTCGTTATATAAACTGTAATCGGAAATCTCGGTGCGATGATAATCTCTGCCGCTTTCGGAAGCGCCGTATCCGATAAAATGTTTGGCGCACGCAACCAAAGCGTCTTCGCGGGTCAAATCATCCCCTTGAAAACCTTTTACCTGTGCTTTTGCCATATAGGCACCAAGAAACGGGTCTTCGCCGGGTCCCTCAATAATGCGGCCCCAACGCGGGTCGCGGGATAGATCCAGCATCGGGGCAAAGGTCCAATGGATGCTGTCTGCGGATGCTTCTTTGGCAATATCGCGGTAGCAACGCTCTACCAGTTCACCGTCAAATGATGCGGCAGATGCCAGGGAGATGGGGTAGACGGTACGGTGACCGTGAATAACGTCACGCCCGAAAATCATCGGAATACCAAGGGGACTTTCTTCTACGGCGATATGCTGTAAACGCTGGTACAAGTCTACGTTTACACAACTTTGCGGGTCGTTGCCTGCGGTAGCGCTGGACGCTAAAATAATAGAGCCCACTTCACCTTTGCGAATGGCTTCCTTGTACGGTTCCAGATCATCGCCAAACAGACAAACCTGATTTAACTGCCCGATTTTTTCCCGCAAGGACATTTTGGCAAGCAGGTCATCAATTGGTTTATCAAAAGTACGGTACATACTACCACCCCTTCATACACCCATTATACTTTCTTTTCTGCGGTTTGCATAGAAAAATCGGCATAAATATTGGTATTTTTGGTTTGGTGTGGAATGTTTTAACAAAAAAGCCACGCATAAGGGAGTTGTGGTAAGGGATTTGATGAAACTTGCGGCTGCACTTGGCCCCCTTGCCTAAAGGGGG
>JAZPXM010000177.1:0-10058 GCA_045543675.1 Acutalibacteraceae bacterium | reverse complement strand
AAAAGCAAAAGAAATTTTACTCGAGGATGAGATCGAAATTGCAGTAAGTATCGGTGACGGTGCATTTGCGGCAACCGCTTGGGGCTGTGATCTGACTTACGATTATGTAAAGATTAACGGTGACTACCGTACCTGAGGTGATAAAAATGGATTGGGAATTTTCCAATGCACAGCGTGCTGAAGTATTAACACAAGCATTACCGTATATCAAGCGGTACGTCGGTAAGATTGTTGTAATCAAATACGGCGGCAATGCGATGATCAACGAACAGTTAAAACAGCAGGTGATGGAAGATATCGCGCTGTTGTGGCTTATCGGCGTGAAAGTTGTTTTGATACACGGCGGCGGTCCCGAAATCAGCGAAACCATGAAAAAACTCGGCAAAGAAGCGGTGTTTGTAGACGGTTTGCGGGTTACCGATAAAGAAACCGTTGATATTGTGCAGATGGTGTTGGCAGGCAAAGTAAATAAAACGCTTGTCAATCTGGTGCAAATGAAAGGCGGCCACGCGGTCGGTGTTTCGGGCATTGACGGCGGTATTATCGAAGCTAAAGTCAAAGACGAACGTCTCGGTTTTGTGGGTGAGATTACAAAGATCCGTACCCAACCGATCACCGACTTGTTAGAAAAGAATTATATTCCCGTGGTATCTACCGTGGCAAGTGACCGTGAAGGTAACGTGTATAACATCAACGGTGATACGGCGGCGGCGTATATTGCAGGTGCTTTGGGTGCGGAGCGTCTGTTTATGATGACCGATATTGACGGCATTTTACGTGATAAAGATGACCCGCGTACGCTGATTGCCGAATTGACCGTTTCCGAAGCCAAGCAACTGTATAAAGACGGTGTCATTTCCGGCGGTATGATTCCGAAGGTAGATTGTTGCATCGAAGCTATCAATGAAGGTGTGAAAAGCGTTATCATTATGGATGGTCGTGTGCCGCATTCCATTTTGATGGAAATGCTGACCGATGAAGGTGCGGGCACCATGGTAACGGGGGATAAGCAATGAGCATTATCGAACTGGATAAAGCATACGTAGCGGGCACTTACGCCCGCTTTCCCGTTCATATCGTAAGCGGTAAAGGTTCTTACGTTTATGATGAGCAGGGAAAAGAATATATCGATATGGGTTCGGGCATTGCAGTTAATACCTTTGGTATTGCAGATGAAACGTGGGTTGCGGCGGTAACGACACAACTCGGGTTAGTCCAGCATATGTCCAATCTTTACTATACCAATCCTTGTGCAAAATTGGCACAGATGCTGTGTGAACGCACGGGAATGAAAAAGGTGTTTTTCGGTAACTCGGGCGCGGAAGCAAATGAATGTGCTATAAAGGTGGCCCGCAAATATGCGGCGGAGAAGAAAGGTACGGAATATTCCACCATTATTACCTTGGAAAACAGTTTTCACGGTAGAACGCTGACCACTTTGGCGGCGACGGGTCAGGACCATTTTCACAGCCTTTTCCAACCGCTTACACCCGGTTTTGTACATACACCTGCCAATGACACGGCGGCACTGATTGCGCTCGCCAAACAACATAAAGTGGCGGGCATTTTGTTGGAATGTGTGCAAGGTGAAGGCGGTGTCAATGCGTTAGATGCACAATTTGTCAAAGACGTAGCGGCTTTCGCACAGAAAGAAGATATCGTTTTGATGATCGACGAAGTGCAGACGGGTAACGGTCGTACGGGTACGCTGTATGCGTATATGCAGTATGGTATTATGCCTGACGTGGTAACTACGGCAAAAGGTCTTGGTGGCGGTTTACCTATCGGTGCAGCGCTGCTTGGCGAAAAAGTGCAAAATGTACTGGGAGCGGGGGACCATGGCTCGACGTTTGGCGGCAACCCTGTATGCTGTGCAGGCGCGTGCAGTATTTTAGAACGGTTAACGCCTGCTTTTTTGGACGAAGTGCAGGAAAAAAGCCGGTTTGTTTTTGAACAACTGAACGGTGCTGACGGTATCGTGTCGGTCAGCGGCAAAGGGCTTATGATCGGCATTGAGACAGTACGTCCTGCTAAAGAAGTGGTAGCGGCATGTATGGAAAACGGCGTATTGTGCCTAACTGCTAAACACAAAGTGCGCTTACTGCCTGCGCTCAATATCCCGATGGAAACGCTGAAAAAAGCGGTAGAGTGTATAAAAAAAGCCGCGAAGTAAGGAGAAAAGTGTATGAATCTCAAAGGCAAAAGTTTCTTGAAACTGTTGGATTTTACCCCTGCGGAAATTGAAGGACTTATCGATTTCGCGGCAGATTTGAAAGCAAAGAAAAAAGCAGGTGTACCGCATCGTTTGTGCGAGGGCAAAAATATTGCTTTGGTTTTTGAAAAAACCAGTACCCGTACCCGTTGTAGTTTTGAAGTGGCGGCGGCAGATTTGGGTATGCATCCTGTATACCTGGATCCCAAGAGTTCGCAAATGGGCAAAAAAGAGAGTATTGCGGATACGGCACGTGTTCTCGGCAGAATGTTTGACGGTATTGAATACCGCGGTTTTGGCCAGGAAATTGTAGAAGAATTGGCGGCGTATGCAGGCGTTCCCGTATGGAACGGTCTTACCAATGAATTTCATCCGACCCAGATTTTAGCGGATTTTCTAACCATTCGTGAGCATTTTGGCACGCTTAAGGGCAAAAAACTCGTGTATCTTGGCGATGCGCGGTATAATATGGGTAACTCGCTGATGGTGGGTTGCGCGAAAATGGGTATGCACTTTGTGGCGGCGGCTCCCGAAAAATATTTCCCCGATACAGCACTTATCCAAGAATGTCAAAAATTCGCAGAACAGACGGGCGCTGTTTTGGAATTTGAAACCGATCCGAAAAAGGCGGTGGAAAATGCTGATGTGCTGTACACCGACGTGTGGGTATCGATGGGCGAGCCTGCACACGTTTGGAAAGAACGTATCCGTGAATTATCACCGTACCGCATTACGATGGAATTGATGGATATTGCAGGTGAACAGTGTCGCTTTATGCATTGTTTGCCCGCTTTCCATGACTTAAAGACAGAGACGGGTAAAGAAATTTTCGAAACGTTCGGTATTGATTGTATGGAAGTGACCGACGAAGTGTTTGAAAGCGAACGCTCTATCGTGTTTGACGAAGCGGAAAACCGTATGCATACCATTAAAGCTGTAATGGCGGCAACGCTGTAAAGTTTTCAATAAAAAATCCCTTGCAGAGCTTTCTGCAAGGGATTTTTTGTACTTAAAGCGGAATATCGATGTTAACGGGAGAACCGTTGCCTTTTGGCTCATCGGTATTATCGTCGGAGAAAATATTCGGTGAAGCGGCAGGATCGATACGTTCATTACCTTCGTTCAACGGGATTTCTTCAAAGGCGGGGAAATCTTCCGATGACTCGTCGGGGATTTCTGCTTCATTTGCGGTTTCGGCTTCTTTTTTTTTAGCCCGCTTGGGCAGATAGAAGAAATAGATATACAGGAATACTGCACCGCCGATGCATAAAAGTCCTGCCACGATAAAGATAATGGCTAAAACAGCGGAGTCACCCGTAAAGGCGGCAAGCAAACTGTCTTTAAAACCAAGCAATACAATGGTACCGATGGGGGACGTGGTTTCAAAGCGTAAGAAACCGTCTTTGGAAACGGTAGTATATACGGGAGCGGAAATGCCGTCCGCAGTCACCGCGGCAACCGCAATCGCTTTTGCGGAACGCATACTGTGTGGGATGGGTAACTGGATAACATAACTATCTTCAGCGAGTGTCCATACAGCGGTCTGTTTGCCGGTAGGACTCTGCAACTGTAACGCTAAATCAAGAACAACGCGTTCCACGTCGTTGGCATCGGTCATAGACAATACGGCATCGTCTTTCAAAGCTGCGGTAATGTGCTCATCGGTAACTTCCGCGGCGGAAGCGGCGGCAGTCATTAAGAGCGTGCCTTTCATATCGCTGATAATTTTAGCGTAAGCATCGGGGGAAAGCAGTAACCGCGCCATATCGCGGAATTTGGTTTCATCTGTCTTGAAAGAAGAAAGGATACCGCTGTCAAAGGAAAAACCGAGAGAGATATACGACTCTTCCATACCCGTAGTTGCTGTAAAAGTGTACCACGTAGGCGGTACGGTGGTTTTACGCGTGGTAGTTACCTTGTTGGTACGGTTGTACGTGGGGATAACGGTAGTACCTACGGTTTCTGTTTCTTGCGTTTGGGTGGTAGACTCTGTATTCTGCGGGGCTCTGCCCACAGCGGCAGCGGCAGCAGCATACAGCATACCGTTCACAATGGTGGCATCGGTAGAACAGTAAATGTAGGTACCGCTTTCGGGCATATCATACGGGAATACCGCATACCCGTTTTCATCGGTGATAGAGGGTATCTGCAAAATGGTGGAAGCAATCTGAATTTTTACGGCAACACCGGGAATACCAACACCGTTTTCATCAGTGAGTCGCGCGGCGATCTTACCTTCTTTATCCAAAATGATAAGATTGGTTTTGATGGCATCCAACGGCAGTTGCACCGTGGTACCGACAGTTTCGGCATCGGTGGTGGTTTCTTCGCCGTTTAGCGTGGTGTTGTCCGTGTCGGAAACGGTTGTTTGGGTATCGTTTACCGTAGTGGTTGTGGTACTGTCGCTTGTTGTGGTAGTTTCCGCACCGTTACGGGGCTTGGCTAAGACGACGGGACAGCATAAAAACTGTGTCAACAATAGTATTAAAACAAAACAAACAAAGATTTTTTTCATCGTTTTTCGTACCTTTCTGTCGAAAAATCTCTAATGCAAAGATAAATATATCACAAACACTGCAAAAAGTAAATAAGAATATTTTTTCTTCTATATTGATTTTTATGTGGTAAAGCCGTATAATATTAGGGAATATACGCGTGAAAGTTGGTTTTTTATGGAAAACGTATTAAAACGAACGTGGGCGGAAATTGATTTAGATGCTTTGCGCCATAATTATAGATTGGTGCGTAAAGCGACGGGTAATAAGACAGACATATATGCCGTTATAAAAGCGGATGCTTACGGTCATGGTGCTGTAAAAGTGGCACACGCGCTTTTGGAAGAAGGCGCTACCCATTTTGCCGTTTCTAATTTGGACGAAGCGGCACAGTTGCGACAAGCAGGGATTACTTGTCCCATCTTGCTGTTATCCTATACGCCGCCCGAAGAGGTGCGCCATTTGGTGCAGTTGGATGTTATCCAAACGGTAGTAAGCCTGGCGCACGCAAAGGCGCTGAATGATGCGGCAAAAGCGGCTGATGTGGTGCTTAACGTGCATTTGAAAGTGGATACGGGTATGTCTCGCGTGGGTTTTGTGCACCAAACGGATGCGGACCGCGAAAATGCGGCATCAGAAATTTTTGCAGCCGCTTCTCTGCCGCATTTGCAGGCGGAGGGTATATTTACCCATTTTGCCGTTGCAGATGAACAGGACGAAACGGCGACAAACGAACAGTTTGCGCGCTTTATGCAAACGGTAGAAGACGTTGCCGCTAAAGGCGTGCGGTTCGCTGTTTGCCATTGCTGTAATAGTGCAGGGTTAATGCGTTTTCCTGCAATGCATTTGGATGCCGTACGTCCCGGTATTGTGTTGTACGGCTTAGCTCCGGACAGCGGTTGGATGAACGATATTTGGCCGCTTCATCCCGCGATGCAGCTGAAAACTACGGTTACAATGGTAAAAACTGTACCTGCGGGAACGAAAATCAGTTACGGCAGTACGTTTATTGCCGAAAAAGAAATGCAGATTGCGACTGTACCTATTGGTTATGCAGACGGCTATTCGCGCTTGATGGCGGGAAAAGGGTATATGTTGGTAAATGGTAAGAAAGCACCGCTTGTGGGGCGTGTGTGTATGGACCAAAGTATGTTGGATGTGACCGACTTGGACGTGTCGGTAGGGGATACAGTGACTGTGTTTGGTGACGGATTGCCCGCTGAAGAATACGCCGCTTTTATCGGTACCATTCACTACGAAACGGTGTGTGCGGTGGGTAAACGTGTGCCGCGTGTGTATACCCAAAACGGACAAGTGGTAGATAGTGAAAATGTGATTTTAAAGTAAGGAATTTGTATGAGTGAAACGGTTTTGGTAGCCATGAGCGGCGGCGTCGACAGCTGTATGACGGCGGCGCTGTTACTGGAACAAGGTTGTACGCTTTTTGGCGCAACTATGCAATTATATTGCGGCGAAAAAGATGAAAACGTGTGCGGCTCTTCCAAAGATGCGGCGGATGCCGCGTCTTTGGCGGCACAGTTCGGTTTTCCGCACGAGATTTTGGCATATACCGATGCATTTAACGAGCAGGTGATCCGTCGTTTCGCAGACGGTTATGCCAAAGGAGAGACCCCTAATCCGTGCATTGAATGTAATCGCTATATGAAGTTTTCTCTTCTGTGGGAAAAGGCAAAAGAAATGGGTTGTGATGCGATTGCCACAGGCCATTACGCACGGGTGGCAAGAGACGAGAAAAGCGGGCGTTTTGTTTTAAAAAAACCGAGAGATCTATCTAAGGATCAGACCTATGTGTTGTATCATTTGACGCAAGAGCAGTTGGCGCATACCCGCTTTCCGTTAGGAGACTATCTCAAATCCGAAGTGCGTCAGATGGCGCAAGATCGAGGTTTAGTTGCCGCTTCCAAACCGGATAGTCAGGATATCTGCTTTGTTCCCGACGGAGACTATGCGGCGTTTTTGGAACGGTATACGGGAAAAACGGTTGCTTGCGGTGATTTTGTGGATACGCAAGGTAATGTGATCGGCACACATAAAGGGCACATGCATTATACGGTTGGACAACGTAAAGGTTTGGGCGTGTCGTTTGGCCAGCCGATGTTTGTATTGGGAAAAGATGCGGCAAATAACAAGGTGGTTTTAGGTAGAAAAGAGCAACTGCCGTGTACCGCTTTGATTGCAGACGACGTTAATTGGATGGCATTTGAAACCTTAACAGAACCTGTCAAGGTTATGGCAAAAACCCGCTATCATCAACCCGAAACGCCTGCTACTGTGTATCCGACGGAGAATGGTGTACGGGTGGAATTTGAACAACCGAAAGTAGCAGCACCGGGACAAGCTGTTGTATTCTATGACGGTGATACTGTGCTGGGCGGCGGTACAATACGCAGTTTGATACGGGGTGAGCAATGATGAAGAAAATTGCTGTCATACACACCGATTTCCCCGAAAAATTCGGTATTCCGCGTCAAAGCGGATTGGCAGAAACGCAGGGCGTTATTACGTTTGAAAAGTCGTTTCGTGACCCGTCTGCAGTGCGTGGATTGGACGGTTTTTCTCACATTTGGCTTTTGTGGGAATTTTCCGAAAATGCAGACGCAGGTTGGTCGCCCACCGTGCGCCCGCCGCGCCTGGGTGGTAATGCGCGTATGGGTGTGTTTGCTACGCGTTCGCCGTTTCGCCCTAATCCGATAGGTCTTTCTTGCGTAAAGTTGGAAAAGATAGATTGGGAATGTGAAAATGCACCGCAACTGGTTGTGCGCGGTGCGGATATGGTGGACGGTACGCCGATCTACGATATAAAACCGTATTTACCGCACGCAGATTGTATTCCCGATGCTGTGGGTGGTTTTTCCGCTCCGCTTACCGCTTATCAATTAAACGTTGTTTTTGCTGACACGGTGGTATTTGACCGTAAAGAAGAACTTGTGAAAATTTTAGAACAAGACCCGCGCCCATCCTATCACGATGATGATAGGGAATACGGCATGACCTTTGCGGGAAACACCGTGCGTTTTCATGTTAAAGACGGTACGCTGTATGTGACGAAAATCATTCCGAAAAAGTAGGAAAAAACTGTTTTTTATGACACAAATTGTCACTCATATATTTTTTGCACCTGCACAAAATACTTTTGCAAACGCAAAAACATTGTGTTAAGGAGTGTAAAAAGAGATGGCTAATAAAAGCGTAGTTCCTGAAGCGCGCGAAGGTCTTAACCGCTTCAAAATGGAAGCTGCTAACGAAGTTGGCGTAAACCTGAAACAAGGTTACAACGGCGACTTGACTTCTAAGCAGGCCGGTTCTATCGGCGGTCAGATGGTCAAGAAAATGATCCAGGCTTACGAACAGAACAACTTGAAATAAGATTTTCGGTATAAACCGGACGGTCGGAGACAGTAGTCTCCGACTGTTTTTTTACATACATTTTCTTTTCTTGACAAGTTTTGCATATTAGGCTTGTTTTTTGTGGAAATAGATAGTATAATAATATCGTATGCGCTTATTAGTATTCTAAAAACGTCATTTTTCAAGGAGGAAATATCATGAAAACGAAATTTTTGAAAACTTCAGCGGTGCTGATGGCATTGATTTTGTGCGTTAGCGTGCTACCTGTTTTCCGCGTTGCTGTGGCGGCTGCCGATATTTCGTATGTGTACGATTCTACCGGTACATATATCTACAACTGGGGTGCTCGCGGTACTGTTGCCACGGAGTTGTCCCCGAATGCAAAAGCGTTCTACAAAAATCAAAGCGCGTACGACGTGCTTTCGTCTTACACGGGCGGTACGAGCAAGTCTGATGCGCCTACAAGTGAATTGTATCTTGCATTGCAGAAAGTGATGAAGGATGCGCATAGGCATCAAACCAGTTATAACGAGACGAGAGACCTTTATATGTACACCGATTGCCAGAATAGCGGTGGGAAAATTTCCTCTTTTTATTCCGGTAAAGCGATTGGTCCCAACTGGGATAGCGGCTCCACTTGGAACAGAGAACATACGTGGCCGAATAGTAAGGGTCTTGGTGGTAACGATGAAAACGATATTATGATGCTTCGTCCTACGTCCGTCAGCGAAAATAGTTCCCGCGGTAATAAAGCGTACGGCAAAAGCAGCGGTTATTACAATCCGAACTCTACGTCTAATAACACGTACGACCTGCGCGGTGACGTAGCACGTATTTTCCTTTACGTGTATGTGCGTTGGGGCAATGTTAACGGCAATGGCGAAAGCGGGTCTTCCGGCACTTATACCACATGGGGTACGAACGGCGTAATGGAAAGCCAAGATGTTTTGCTGGAATGGATGGAAGCTGACCCTGTTGATACTTGGGAATTGGGTCGTAACGACTCTGTGCAGACCATCACGGGTACCCGTAACGTATTTGTCGACTATCCCGAATTCGCGTTTATGCTTTTCGGTGAAGAAGTGCCTGACGGTATGACAACCCCTTCCGGTGAAGGCGGCAACGCGTGTGGTCATAACAACTTTGACGCGGGTGTTGTCACACCGCCTACCTGCACCAGCAAAGGATATACGACCTACACCTGCAAAACCGCCGGTTGCAATTACAGCTATAAAGATGTGTTTGTCAATGTAATTGACCACGATTATGATGGCGGTGTTTGCTCTGTATGCGGCGCTTCCGACCCCAATATGCAGATTACATACACATCTGAAATTGCGGTTGGACAACCGTATAAACTTGGTTTCTTCTCCACGAATAAGAATGACGAATACTTCTTTAACGGCACTATGTCCGGGTATTACGGCGCGACCGATACGAATCATACAAAAGCGGTAGACGTATATGCAGAAGCGGCCACGGGTGGTTATCATCTGTATTTTATGGATGCGGACAACACGAAGCAATACATCAATCTGGTAGCCAGCGGCGACCATCTTAACTTTTCTTACGCAACGACCGCGTCTTCCGTGTTTGTTTGGGATGATCAGAGAGATTCGTTGTACACGACGGTCAGCGATGAAATTTGCTATATGGGTACGTATGGTAAGTACGTAACTATGTCTGTTTTGCGGGACTCTTTGATAAAAGACACCGACTATTTTGCACGTCTGTACGTTGTTCCGACTGCAAAACAAGGTTGGAAATTGGAAAACGGCAAATGGTATTTCTATGAAAAAGGCGTAAAAGTTGTCAACAAATGGCGTAAAGACTCCAAAGGTTGGGTATACTTGGGCTCTGACGGCGCAATGGTAACCAACAAATGGGTTACCGACTCTAAGGGTTGGTGCTATGTAGGCGCTGACGGCTACGCTGTGACCAACTGCTGGAAGAAAGACTCCAAAGGCTGGATCTGGCTGGAT
>JAZPXM010000176.1:0-2470 GCA_045543675.1 Acutalibacteraceae bacterium | reverse complement strand
TATATTTTTCTATGCGCTCTTGCCGTCCGTATTCGGAAAACCATTTCTTTTTAAAATCGTCCCGCGCCTTATTCCAAGTTCCACGCCCATAGTCGCCGGAAAGAAACCATTCCCGGTCGTGGAACAATCGCGCGAGGTCGTGAACAAGTTCGTTTAGTTCTTTGTCGTCAAAATCTGTTTTGTGATCTTCAAGCGTGCTATAAAAATAGTCAAGGCTTCCGCCGCTCATTCTTTACCCTTCTTTCTAAATTTCTTTGATTGTCAAGCCGTCCGGCCTGTACTTGTATTCGAAAAGTTTTTTCTTTAGTCTGTACTCGCTTGTTTTGAACCCCTTCACGTCTTCAACAATCCATTTGTCAATTAAGCCGTGTTCCAGGTATACAAAGTCAGCGATGTATTTTATAGGCCGTACTTTCTGCCCGTTTGCGTTCGTAAAACCTTCTTGCAAGGTAAACGGAACTTGTAACGCTAGTTTTTCGATCTTGCCCGCCTTTAGCAGTAAAACAAGTTCGTCGAAGCGTTCGGCTTCCTTCTTGCTATCGAACGCGTAGACCTTCCCACCGTATGTCCTTTGTGTTTTTTCGTTTTTGTATTTGTTCATAACTCTTTCTATAAGAAAAAGCCGGGGCGCGGTTGTAGCTTGTCGCAATATTAACTAAACACATGACGCAAAAAAGTTGTAACCATTGTTTGTTTATCGAAGTGATTGTTTGAAAAGTATTAAATTGTAAGTGCGCCCCGGCTTATTCACTAATTAAAATGGCAAACTTTCCCCGTCGTCTTCTGCCATGCTGTACGCCGCTTCAAACTGTTCCGCTGTTATACGCGTCCCGTTTCTGCTCTGTGGCGCGCTGTAAGGCGTTTTCGGGGTTTCGCCGTTACTTTTCCCGCCTACAAATGAAACTTTGTCTGCGACGATTTCAACGGCTTTTCGCTTGTGTCCGCTTTTATCTTCATAGTTACGGGTTTGTACAGAACCCTGTACGCCGATTTCTTTTCCCTTGCTAAAGTACCGCGCTACAAATTCCGCCGTCTGTCTCCATGCGACTACGGTTATAAAGTCCGTTTCTTTCTTGCCGTCTTTCTGATAGTCGCGATCTACCGCAACGTCAAAAGTACAAACAGGCGTATTGTTCGGCGTGGTTCGAAGTTCGGGGTCTTTCGTAAGTCTCCCCGTGATAATTGCACAATTCAATTGTTATACCCCCTCTATTCTCTGCAAGTCGTTTGCGCTCAACGTGTAAACGGCGTACTGTCCGCCCGTGGTTGTGGGTTCTTTCCTTGCGGGAATGTCGAAGCCCGCCTTTCTGATTTCGTGCACACGGCTCGCCAGTCGCATAATCGGCGGGTTTAGCCGTGTAGCGTCAAGGCTTGATAGTTCGCCTTTTTCCCAAAGGTGGATAAGTACGCGGTCATTCTGTGATAGTTTCATTGCTTTCCTTCTTTCTTTATAAGTAGTTCTTTCCAAATATCCGGCGGAAGTCGTCAAAGTTCCAACCGTAAGTTTTCATCGCTTTGCGTTGTGCGGTCTGTTTAAGGTGTTCTCTTAGCCCATATTCCGCGTGTACGGTTCTATGACATTCCGGGCAAAGATAAACTGTTAGCCCGTACTTGTCGGAAAGTTTGCGCCCCGGGTTTCCGTTCATAACGTGCTAATGGTGGCACTCTAAAGCGACGTTAACACGCCCGCACTCGTAACAATAGCGTTCTTTCTGCATAATAGAGTTAGCCAATTCCCCACCCCCTTAACGCTTCGTCGCGGTATTTGATCGCTTCGTCAAGCGTTCGAAAGTATTTTTCTTCGTGCATAATCGAAACAACATAATATTTAATGTTTTTCTTTTTGCCGCGCCACTTTACAGAAATATGATGTTCTCCCGTACTTGACGGGCGCGTTTTAAGTCGCGGGTGTCTCATTTTGTGGGCGGAATAGTTCGTGTTTTCCTTTGCGGTTGTCCACTCCAAATTAGAAAAGTGATTATTCCCGCGGTTATAGTCTTTATGGTTTATATAGTCTTTGCCGTCCGGCTTCTCTAGGAACGCCGCCGCCACAAGTCTATGTACATAATGATTTTTTACTTTGCCGTCCCTGTTAAGCCCTACAACTTTATAGCCGTTCCCGTTGTCGAACGGGTGCAATTCGCGAGCTTTCATTTTTCGCGTCATTAACCCCGTGCCGTGCCTGTTCATTTGCACAATTTCGCGGTCTACTGCACAAACACGCCCCGTGTTACTGACGGCGTAGTCGTTTTCGTACCCTTTGACGGGTTTCCAAATTTCCGCCGCGTCGTCCTGGAATAAACTTAACTGTTCACTCATTAACAAATGTCCTCTTTATATCGTCTTAGTTCGTGCGCTATATCTTCGGCGGTGTCGATGATCGTTTCCAGGTGTTCAAGGTGGTACAGTTCCCCGTCCGCGATGTCGTCGGGGTGGCGTTCTCTCAACTTGTACGCTTTCAGTTTGTACA